>NZ_DBFCCJ010000066.1:0-5984 GCF_048380235.1 Ventrimonas sp.
GGAACGGCAGCAGCCAGAGCCGCCCCGGAGCTGGTGGAGCCGATTTTGGAGTAAATAAAAGGGGTGATGAAATTTTGCTGGAAACAACGCAAATAAAGCAGCGTTTACCGTTTATTGATTTGATAAGAGGTATAACCATTATTGAAATGATTTCGTATCATTTCTTATGGGATTTAGTTTATCTGTATAATGCAGATATTCCATGGTATAAGTCCCACGGTGCCTATATTTGGCAGCAATCCATTTGCTGGACTTTTATTTTGCTGGCTGGGTTCAGCTGGCATTTAGGAAAAAAACACATGAAAAGGGGATTGTGGGCGTTTGGTGGTGGTGTGGTCATTTCGCTCGTTACCGCCATAGTTCTTCCCAATGATCGGGTGCGCTACGGTGTTCTAACGCTTATTGGCAGCTGTATTTTGATATGGATTTTACTGGATAAGGTTCTGAAAAAAATCCCGGCTGGGGTTGGGGTAAGCGTTAGTTTTGTGCTATTCCTCATTCTCAGAAGTTGGACGAAGCAAGACCCTATCCAACTATCTCTATCTGATAATTTGCTGAATGTTACATGGTTGAAATCGGTATTAGCTTATATTGGATTTCCGCAAGCTGGCTTTTCATCTACCGACTATTTTCCGTTGCTCCCATGGATTTTCTTATTTGCAACAGGATATTTCCTGTACAGTTTCTTACAGGAAAAGGGGCTGATTAACCGGCTATTTGGAAAATGAAAAGTTCTAGGTATTAACTTTTTAGGGAAACATTCGCTTATTATTTACATGATACACCAAACGATCTGCTATGTTGTAGCGTTCTTGGTTTCCGAGATTTTTTAATATTGAGCCGTTGATCGGTGGAGTAAACAAGAAAGGAAGCCCCCAAAAAGGGGGCTTCCTTTCAGACTGTAGACAAAGCTCCTTCCTGTGAGGGAGCTTTGTCTACAGTCTGTTTATTTATCGTTATCTTCTCTTTTCCAAATCATGCCTCTTACTTTTTATAGTACCATCTTCCTGTATAGGGTGCAAGTCGCCACTGATGGTTCGTATAAATAATTTTACGCGTTTTTGCTGTATTTTTAAAGGTGCAAGATTTGTATAATTCCGTTAATTATAGTATACTGTAGGAAAAGAATTTTCGTAACACATCAGTTCACCATGTATTACAGAAAAGAGGTTATATTTCAAATGAAAAAGCAAAGAAAAGTAACCAGTCAGTCTGCCATGCTGCAGCAAAACACAAGATCAACCTATCAGATACTGATCATCAGCATCGTTATGCTGATCCTGTTCATCGGATCCAACATGTATCTGAGCCGGATCAATTCCCAGCAGCTGGAAGCTACCATGTATCTGAACCAGTATCGTCTGGGTTCCAAGACGCTGACCGCTGCCGTACAGTCTTACGCAGTCACCGGAGACCAGACCTACTATGACAATTATATGAAGGAATTAAACGAGGACAAAAATCGTGACATTGCCTGGGAAGGTCTTCAGAAAGACGGTCTGACCGACAATGAATGGGCACTGTTAAACCATATTGCTGAAATGTCCAACGGTCTGGTTCCTCTGGAAGAAGAAGCCATGGATAAGGCCGGTTCCGGAGATACACAAGCAGCTATTTCTTATGTATTTGGTGAGGAATATGAATCTACCGTACAGGAGATCACTGCAATCACAGATAATTGTATCAATGATATCCAGGCACGTATGGCTCAGAAGCAAAATACTCTGAATCTGATAATGATCACTACCATGGTGATTTTCATTCTCTGCTTCCTGACCATTGCCTGCAAGATTGTCACCACACTGACCTTTGCAAAACAGGAACTGCTGATTCCCATTGTAAAAGTATCCGAGCAGATGAAAGTACTTGCGCAGGGACATTTTGACAGCCGTCTGGATCTGCCGGAGGATGACAGTGAAGTCGGCATCATGGTGCAGGCCGTTCATTTCATGAACGACAACTTTACCAAGATGATCACCGAGATTTCCGAGATCTTAGGTCAGATGGGTCAGGGCAATTACCGTGTAGAGCCTACGGAAGAATATGTCGGTGACTTTGTACAGATCAAGGATTCCATGGTGAAGATCATTGCCGATATGAAGAAGACACTGTCCACCATTCAGGTCAGCGCACAGGAGATCGATGGTGGTTCCGAGCAGCTGGCACAGGCAGCTACCGATCTGGCAGAAGGTTGTACCGCACAGGCCTCCAAGATTTCCGAAGCATCCCAGATGATCGACGCTATGGCAAAGAGTATTGAAGAAAAAGCCAGAGTTGCACAGGAGACCGCAGATATCTCCAAGCAGTCCGCACAGACGGTTGCTGATGGCAATGCCAAGATGCAGGAACTGAAAGTCGCAATCGGTGAGATCAGTAAATGTTCCGAGGAGATTCGTTCTATCATTCAGGTCATTGAGGATATCGCTTCCCAGACCAACCTCCTGTCACTGAATGCCTCCATCGAGGCTGCCCGTGCCGGAGAAGCAGGCCGCGGATTTGCTGTCGTAGCCGAGCAGGTCAAGAATCTGGCGGAACAGTCCACCGAGGCTGCCGGAGAGACCACAAAGCTGATCGAGAGCACCATCGATGCTGTCAACAAGGGAATCGCCATTGCAGAAGAAACCGAAGCCAGCATGGATCAGGTAATGGAAGAAGCCGAGGCTTCTTCCAAGCGTATGGTTGATATGGCACAGGCCCTTCAGGCTGAAGTGTCCAGCGTCCAGCAGATCGATGAAAACATCACTCATGTGGCCGGAATCGTGGACAACAACTCCGCATCTTCTCAGGAGACCGCCGCTGTCAGCGAAGAACAGTCCGCACAGGTACATACTATGTTACAGCTGATGCATCAGTTCCAGATCTAGTTTTCAGAATGATAAAGCCTGAGTGCTTCTAAAGAAGCCTCAGGCTCAGACTGTAGACAAAGCTCCTTCCTGTGAGGGAGCTTTTCTTGTGTCATGACTGCAAAAATTATGTACTTACAAGCATATAAGAAGTAGTGAAAATGCCGTATTTACGGGACTTTTCACTACTTTTTTGGTATAATGAAAGTATCAAAATAAAGGCGGTGTTTCCTATGATGACACAGAATGCAGATAAGAAAAGAGAACAGATTCAGATGTTCTGCATGGATGACCTTGTTCCGCAGGATCATCTGCTGCGCCTGATTGACCAGGCAATCGACTGGAGTTTTATCTATGAACTTGTGATCGATAAATACAGTGCAGACAATGGCCGTCCCAGCATGGATCCGGTCATGCTCATTAAAATTCCATTCATCCAGTATCTGTACGGCATCCGAAGCATGCGCCAGACAGTAAAAGAAATCGAAGTCAATGTCGCATACCGATGGTTCCTCGGTCTGGAAATGATGGACAAGGTTCCCCATTTCTCTACGTTTGGAAAGAATTATACCAGCGCTTTAAGGATACTGATCTTTTTGAACAGATTTTTTCCCGTATCCTGCAGGAATGCTATAAATACAGACTGATCGATCCTTCCGAGGTCTCCACCTATGTAAAAGCACGGGCAAACAGCAAAAAGATGCGGAAACGGATTGCAGATGAGGAAGCACTGTTCTTCGAAGAGCAGTTAAAGAAGGAAATCAACGAAGACCGGGAAGCGCATGGGAAAAAGCCTCTGAAAGAAAAGAAGGAAGATCCCAGAGATCCCCCCCTCCTGTGGTGGCAGCTCTGATGGAAAAGAAGAAAAAACGGTCAAGGAAAGTACAACGGATCCGGAAAGCGGATGGTTCCGAAAGGGTGAGCATAAAAATGTTTTTGCGTATTCCGTGCAGACAGCCTGTGACAAAAACGGATGGATTCTGGGTTATGTGTAAATCCCGGCAATCAGCATGACAGCCGGACATTTAAATCCCTGTATGATAAGATAAAAGACATTGGCATTCAGACACTGGTAGCCGATGCAGGATACAAAACACCAGCGATAGCAAAGTTACTTCTGGATGATGGTATCACACCGCTTCTACCGTATAAACGCCCCATGACCAAAGATGTTTTTTTCAAAAAAGCCGAGTATGTGTATGATGAATATTTTGACTGCTATGTATGCCCGAATGATCAGGTGCTGGCTTATCATACGACGAACCGTTCCGGATACCGGGAATACAAGAGCTGCGGAATCGTCTGTGAAGGATGTCTATATCTGAAGCAGTGCACAGAAAGCAGGGATCATGTGAAGGTAGTGACCCGGCATATCTGGGAGCCGTACATGGAAAAGTGTGAGGATATCCGACATACGATTGGGATGAAGGAAGTGTATGCGCAACGGAAAGAGACCGTAGAGCGCCTCTTCGGAACAGCAAAAGAAAACCACGGATTCCGCTATACACAGATGATAGGAAAAGCCCGGATGGAAATGAAAGTCGGGCTTACGTTTGCCTGCATGAATCTGAAAAACTGGCAAAGATGATAGCCAGGAAGGGAAAAAGGGGAGCCCAAAAGTGTTTATTATTGATCAAGTACACACTTTTTGAACCGAAAACAAGAAAAACGCTTCTGGAGTGCTGACCAAAAGCGTTTTGTCTACAGTCTGAGGCTGGGAATATCCCAGCCTGCTTTGGCTTATTTCGTCCGTTTGCCGTGATAGCTGTTCTTTTTCACAACAACCAGGGATATAAACAATCCTGCCAGAGAAAGTCCCATCAAGGAAATCCACAATCCCAGGTTCGTGGTATCTCCCGTCTTGGGCGGATCGACCGGCTGCTCCGGTGCATCACTATCCTTGGTGTTGGTAAAGGCTGCCACAGCGGTTTTACCGCCGCTGATGCCTCCGCCGCCGGACGGTTGAGTTGGCGTAGACGTATCCTTTTCATATAGCAGTGCGAACGGAGAGAAGGAGTCAACTGCGAACTTAACGAATTTCTGTCCGCCGATTGTAACCGTTTCACATGTCAGTTTCTCCGGAATACGAGTGGTCAAAAGTTCATTCACATCAGCGTCACTGTCGCGGTCGATGCCCTTAAAGTGGATGATATGGAACTCAGAGTTTGACTTTGCATCGCTGGGGACCGGCCAGTACAGGTTCATTTTCTGACCAGCACCCATGGTAACGTAGATATTGCCGTCTGAGGTATCAACCAGATCGAGATAGCGGAACTGATATGAATACTTGCCTTCGGTGTTGGAGGTTCGATTGATGTACGCACTTAAAAGTGCATCATCCAGACTGTGATCGACCATCAGTTTTACACCGTCAGAGGATGCGCTGATACCGCTGTTATTGATATAATACTGCGTGTCTGTCTGTGCAGTGCTGACAAGCATGATATCCTTTTCCTGCGGATTAACG
Source organism: Ventrimonas sp. (assembly GCF_048380235.1). Taxonomy (NCBI): domain Bacteria; kingdom Bacillati; phylum Bacillota; class Clostridia; order Lachnospirales; family Lachnospiraceae; genus Ventrimonas; species Ventrimonas sp. The sequence continues at coordinate 5,311 of NZ_DBFCCJ010000066.1, forward strand.
CTTGGAAGCGTGTTGTTCTCGATAGCACGATAAGTCGTATCATTGTTGCCGCGGACCTTCAGCGTGCCAGTGCCCAGCTTGATTGGACGGGTGAAGGTCTGGCCATCCGCGGTTGTAAAAGTCGCCTTGTATATCTGTTCATCCATCAGACCCTGATACACGCTGATCTTGTAGTTGCGGAACTGGTCGGTGAGCAGCGCCTGAAACTTCGATTCAGTCATGACCGAGCCGTCCGCACCGGTGAACTGTACGCGGGGGACGGTCTCCTCGCCGTCGTCAATCTGGCGGAGCTTGTAGACATAGACCCGACGTCCGTTCTCCATAACATGGCTCTTGCTTTCATCGCTGTACAGCTCCAGACTCCAGCTGCGCATTGTACCGTTGTCGTCGACAGGGGTCAGTCGTAGTTTGTCGCTCAAATCAACCGGGTTTTCATCTGTACCGCCGAGCCTTGCGTTAATATCGTCCGGCAGAGTGATATAGAAACCGATCTCCGGCAGATCATTCGCAGCAAACTTGCCATCTTGACCGATCACGCCGTGATAGCCGTCACCGCCGACATAAACCGTCAGGTTCATCGGTGCGATTTTAACGGCGGCATACGCTTCATCCGGCTTCCACTGGGCGTAAACCGTCATATTATTTTTGACATCGGTCGTAGCGGTAAAGGCATC
>NZ_DBFCCJ010000067.1:0-12161 GCF_048380235.1 Ventrimonas sp.
GCCACTTGCCCGACTGTCAGAAAGCAGATCGGCAAGACCACCTATATCGTCCGTGTCCATTTCAGCGAGACCGCAAAAGAGACGATGGAGGACAAAATCAAGCGTATGCTCCGTGAAGAAGTCCGCAAAATGTGACTTCTTTTTGAATTTGATGAAAAAGTCCTTGACTTTTCGTCTCTGGCAAAACCGCTAAGTCGATTTTGATTTCCTGCGGTGCGCGTCTTGCCGTATTTGATATTGCGGAGCTGCGCGAGGTTACATCCTACGATGAGTTGGAACTGGATACGCTGGGAGACAGAAAAACGGCTCTGTTCCTCATTATGAGTGATACGGATGACAGTTTTAACTTTCTCATTTCCATGTGCTACACCCAGTTATTCAACCTGCTTTGTGAAAAGGCCGACGATGTGTATGGCGGCAGGCTTCCGGTTCATGTGCGCTGTCTGATTGATGAGTGTGCCAACATCGGGCAGATTCCGAAGCTGGAAAAGCTGGTGGCCACCATCCGAAGCCGTGAAATTTCTGCCTGTCTGGTGTTGCAGGCACAGAGCCAGCTCAAGGCAATTTACAAAGATAATGCCGATACCATCATCGGCAATATGGATACTTCCATCTTCCTGGGTGGCAAAGAGCCAACAACGCTGAAAGAGCTGGCGGCTGTTCTGGGAAAGGAGACCATAGACACTTACAACACCGGAGAGAGCCGGGGACGGGAGACCTCCCACTCGCTTAACTATCAGAAATTGGGAAAAGATATGCCATACTTGTTCGTGAAGAGTTCAGTTGCCTTGAATTTATCATGAACAGGGACACGATCAACTGGATTCTGAAATAACTGAATACAGGAGGTCGAACATGGAGCATTTACCAAAGAAAATCCATCAAAACGGAATCAGCTACACGCTGGTGGGAGACTACTACATCCCCGATCTGGAGCTACCGGAGGAAAGCCGCCCCATTGGGCGGTGGGGCCGGATGCACAAAGCGTTTCTGCAAGAACACCGGCCCGGCCAGTACAATGCCCTGCTTCTGTCGGGAAAACTCTGGACATATCTTGCTGACCTGAACGAACAGGCCGCTGACCGGCTGGCGTGTATCGTCTCGCAGATGCAGGAGGCGGAGGGTGTCACCGAGGAACTGAAAGCCCGTGACCAGCTTGCGTGGGTCGGGGGCATGAACAGCATTCGCAGCCGAGCAGAGGAAATCATCCTCTCTGAGATGATTTTTGTTTAAGGAGGTGCCTGTCTATGAGATACCGTATCGAATACGCCGATGGGCGTTATTGTAACTTTGCCAACGGCAGGGCTGAGCTGCTGAAATGGCTGAAACTGCTGAAGCAAGAGGAAATCTCCGACATCCGCAAAGTATATAAAAGCGGTGTGTCAGATTCCGTCCTGGAAACATACCGGAATTATATCCGCCCAGCATAAGGAGGGGCGCTTATGGGTACAGATATAGAAAAATTGGTTGATTTGATGATTCAGGAGCGGATGCAGAGCCAGTTTGCTAAGTGGCGGGAGGCAGAAACCGGCACGGAGAAAAAAGAGGACTGCCTTCGCTTGGAAAACGAGTATGAAAAAGCAATCAGCGCATTGTCTGAGGAACAGAAGGACGCTGTAAGACACTACTGTGATTCTATTTTCGATTCTGGTGCAGAAAGCGAGTGCTTCTTTTACCGGCTGGGCCTCAAAGATGGCATCCGTCTCTGGAAGTTTATGAAAAAGCTGATGAAAACGGTCAGCTAACGGATGTATAACCACATATTTTATTCCGCCCACAAACGGGTCGAAAGCCGTCCAACGGTACAGATTGGGCGGCTTTCCTGTTATCTGCGTTTCTTCCGCTTGGGCGCATAGTACGGCTGCGGCTTGGCCTTTCCTCTCATGTTGTTGGGATTTTTGAGCATTTTGGACAGGCTCAGTATCCGCAAAAATGCAGAGAAGTCCTCTGAGGAAATCTTCTCGAAGGGTATCTGCATTCTGTCGCAAAATTCGTGGATTACCACTTCCTCTTGGCTGCCCTGTTCGAGCGCCTGTTCAAACTTTTCCTTGACGTCATCCAGCGTGGGCTGCGGGTCGGCGGTGGTCTTGTCCTTGCGGTGTGCTTCCCGGATGTCCCGGACGATGCTGTCCAGATCATCGTGCATGACATGGCTGTAAAAATCGCTTTCCTGCACCTGCCCCAGTTCCAGCGTCCGCATATAGAGGTCATCTTCTCCGGGCGCATACTTGCTCATGACGGTCTGCCGGGTGGCCTCCAACACCAGATTCATCTGCTCCACCCGCATATTGGCGATCTGGTCGATGCAGATTTCCATATCTATCATCAGCCGCCGGAAATTCGGGTGGGCAGCCAGTTCGCAGAGAAGCCGGTTGTTGATTTTGCCGCTGCTCAAAAGTTCCACCATATCATCACTCAGATGCAGAGATTGAAGTTCTGTGTTTGGGTGATTTTTATTTTCCGTCAGCCCCATCAGATAGTCGGTGGACACGCCGTAAAAGTCCGCCAGCGTTGCAATCGCAAACGGGCTGATGTCCTTGTAGTCATCGGTTTCGTATTTTCCCAGCGCGGATTTAGACAGGCCGGTCTGCTCCGCCAGTTGTTCCAGCGTCAGGTGCTTGTCCACCACCCGCAGGTCTTTGAGCCGCTCCGGGATTGTCAGCTTTGCGTACATCCAAAGCCCCCTCTCTCGTTATCTTTTTCAGTGATTACACCCATTATAGCACGATTCCATAAGCGTGGAAATATGCGGATTTCGAGCGTTTTTCCGACGTTTTGGATATACGGGAAAGGGCCTCTTTTTTCGGTAAACTGGTTCTTGCAGACAGGCACAGAACCTTGAAAATCGAATGACCGGCTGCAAGGGGTATGGCCTCCGGGGAAGTGACGCCAGGACAGAAATCGAGCACACCAAAGAGGCCGATACGCCGGGAGAAATTCCGGGCAGGAGCGGCTTGCAGGCAGACCGGCGGACAGGAAACAAGTTTATCATGCGGGGCGCATGGCTCCGCAGCAAAGAAATGGAGGAAATCATTATGACACTGAGTATGAAAGAAAAGAAGATTCTCTACGCTTACGGCTGTCTCAGCCACCACAATACGGTGACACGGCTGAAATGGCTGACGGCTCTGACGGTTGACCCGGAGGCCAAACGCCGGATGCTGGGGCTGGCCCGGAAGGTGGAGACGGAGATGAACGAAAGCTGGTACGAGGATTTTTATCACCATCTGCGCATGGAGATGGACGAGTACCGCCGTCTCAAGCGCAACCTGCGTGTGCTGAAATCTTACACCGATTATGAGGAGGATCTGTATGAAGAAGCTGTCTAAGTATGAGAAAGAAACCATCATCAACTGGAACGAGGCGGAGAACCTTGCCAGCGTCTACACCTTCAACGCCAGCTTGAAGCGCAGGCTGGCTGATTTCAGCCGGAAGTACCCACTGTTGTGCCGGTTGGAGCGCAGCACGCCGGAGGGCAGCGTGACCTATGTGCTGGACAAGTCCCGGCTGTCGATCCGGCTGGTGCCTCCGTACAGCGAAGAACGGAAAGCCGCCGCAAGGGAGTACGCAAAGGAGCATGGCTTTCAGGTGGTGGTAACGGAAGAAAAAATCGCCTAAAATCGGGGTGTTTACGGGAAAAATGACGGGTCTGCACCCGATGTTTTGACCGGCAATCCCCGCAGGCGTATTCCGTATCCACTCCCCGCCTATGGGCGCAAATGTGTGGATACGGAGCCGGTGAAACTGGCAAACACCGTTCCTGCGGTGGAAGCCAGCTTCGCCGGTGCGGAAGTACAGAGGGCGGCCAGCCCTTTGTGGCGGGGTGCAGGGGCGGCAGCGCACTGCTGGGGTCAAGGGGCAACGCCCATTGGCAGGTTAAGGGCGGCAGCCATTATCGGGTCAAGGACGAAGTGCCTTGGCAGGTTGAGGGCAGCCGCCCCATCGGGTCAAGGGTGAAACGCCTTGCCCAGGGAAAGTTGATGCCTGCGTCAACTTGTATTGGGTATTACCTGACGCAAAATTCGCAGGATTTGCGGCTTCGCCGCCCCTTCCCCGGCCCCAGAACATCTTCGCAGGAAGGAGGAAATCTGTTTGAAACTGACACGACACAATGGACGCTCCGGCAAGCATGGCACCTATAATCCCCGCCACAATGACCGCCGGTTCGATGTGGAGAACAGCGAACACATTGACGCAGAACGGGCAAGGCAAAATGTCTACTGGGACTGCTACCGGGGCTTTACCACCCATGAGTTCCGGGAGAACCCGGAGCAGCCGGATTTCAGCTTTGAGGAAATCGAGCGGATGTATTACTACGAGCATTACGGCGGCTATGTGGAAGCTCAGAACGCCCGGAATGAGAAAACCCGGCACACCGAGCGCAACCGCACTGTGGAGGACTTGCTGAAAAACAACAAGACCTGCCCGGAGGAAAGTATCTACCAGATCGGCACGATGGGAGAATCCGTCTCGCCGGATACGCTCTTTTCCATCGTCAATGAGTTTTATCAGGAATTTGAGCGCCGCTTCGGTTCCCATATCCACATCCTGGACTGGGCGCTCCATCTGGACGAGGGGACGCCCCACATCCATGAGCGGCACGTCTTTGACTGTGAGAACCGCTATGGGGAACTGTGCCCCCAGCAGGAAAAGGCGCTGGAAGAACTTGGCATCCCTCTCCCCAACCCGGAGAAGCCCAAAGGCCGGAACAACAACCGCAAGCAGACCTTTGATGCGGTCTGCCGGACGATCCTGTTTGACATCGCCAGACGGCATGGGCTGCATCTGGATCAGGAGCCGTCCTACGGCGGGCGGGACTATCTGGAAAAACAGGATTATATCCTGATGAAGCAGAAGGAGCAGCTTGCGGCGCAGGAGCAGAAGCTGGAAGAACTGACGCTCAAAATCGAGGACGTGGAGACGCTGTTAGATGATGTTTCCGATGCGGCCTATGACAAGGCGGTGGAGGTGGTGACCGATACCGTCCGGCAGGAGACACACAAGGAAGATATTCGTCTGGTGGAAGAATCGAAAAAATGGGTGCTTTCGCCGGAGCGCAAGGCCCCGAAGAAGGAGCGTGACTACGCTGCCGCCCGTCTGGATGGAGTGATTACCAAAATCAAACGGGTCATGCAGAACGCCCTGGCAAAAATCCAGAAAACTCTCATGCAGCCGGAGGTCAAGAAGGCCGGTAAGGAGCAGATTAAGGAGAAGGCCAGAGAATCCATCCGGGAGAAGCTGGCGAAAGGCAGGCTGAACGCTGACCGAGATAACCGGGAACGCTGGGAACGTGAGGGGCGGATTGCTCCGAAAAAGAAACACGATATGGAGTTATGAGGCACCTGATTTTCTGCGGAAACGGGTGCTTTTTTCTCTGCCTGGAGGTGAGAAAATCGAATATATTTGAAGCGGTGAAGGAGTCTGTCACCACAAGGCAGGCTGCGGAATATTACGGGGTGCAGGTTGGCAGGAATGGCATGGCCTGCTGTCCCTTCCATGATGACAAACATCCCAGTATGAAGATTGACCATCGGTTCCACTGCTTTGGCTGTCAGGCAGATGGGGATGTGATTGATTTTACCGCCCGTCTGTTTAGTCTGAGCAGTAAGGAGGCGGCGCTGAAGCTGGCGGAGGATTTCTCTGTCCACTATGACGCCAAAGGCCATGACCCGCCCCGCAGGAGGCCGGTCAAGCGAAAAATCAGCGAGGAACTGCGTTACCGGCAGGCGGAGCAGAAATGTTTCCGGGTGCTGTGCAATTACCTGCATCTGCTGGAACGCTGGGAGAAGGAATACGCCCCGCAGACGCCGGATGAAGCGTGGAATCCGCTGTTCGTGGAGGCCCTGCAAAAGAAACCGTACACGGAATATCTGCTGGATATTCTCTTGTCCGGCAGCATGGAGGAACGTGCTTCCGTGGTCGCTGAGTATGGAAAAGAGGTGAGGAAGATTGAGCAGCGAATATCAGAGTTTACCGCTAGCCACCCGGCAGGCCGCCATGAGCGCAGCCGAAGCCTTAGCGCCGGAGCGGAGCGTTGATGAGGTGCGGGAAAGCCTGTCCGTCACCGAGAAGGGCCAGCCCGCCAACACCATCGGCAACTGCCGGACGGTGTTCTGCCATGACCCTCTCCTGCGTGGGGCGATCCGCCTGAACCTTTTGACTGACCGGGTGGACATTGTACAGGATTTAGGCTGGCGCAGGAATACCAGTGCCCTGACGGATACGGACGTGAAATATCTGCTTCTCTATTTTGAGCAGACCTATGGCCTGACCAGTGAGAAAAAGATGACGGCGGCGCTCTCCATCGTGGCGAATGAGAACTGCTACCATCCCATACAGGACGTGCTAAACGGCCTTGTCTGGGACGGGACGCCCCGCATCCGCTCCTGTCTCCATCATTTCTTAGGTGCGGACGAGAGCGACTATGTGGAGGAAATGCTGAAACACTTTTTGCTGGGGGCTATCCGGCGGGTATTCCGCCCCGGCTCCAAATATGAGGAAATGCTCTGTCTGGTGGGCGGTCAGGGGGCTGGCAAGTCCAGCTTCTTCCGCTTGCTGGCGATCCGGGACGAGTGGTTCAGTGACGACCTGAAAAAACTGGACGATGACAGGGTGTATCTGAAGCTGCAAGGACACTGGATTATCGAAATGTCGGAGATGCTGGCTACCAGCAGCGCCAAAAGCATTGAAGAAATCCGCTCCTTTATCAGCCGCCAGAAGGAAACCTACCGGACGCCCTACGAGGCCCAGCCCAAAGACCGGCTGCGGCAGTGTGTGTTCGGCGGTTCGTCCAACACACTGGACTTCCTGCCCCTTGACCGGGCCGGAAATCGGCGCTTTTTGCCGATCATGATTTACCCGGAGAATGCAGAGGTTCACATTTTGGAGGACGAGGACGCCTCCAGAGCCTATCTTTTACAGGTCTGGGCGGAGGCCATGACGATTTACCGCAGCGGCCACTACTCTATGAAGTTCAGCAAGTCCATCCAGCGCCAGCTGGTGGAGGTGCAGAAGGATTTCATGCCGGAGGACACCGAGGCCGGACAGATACAGGGCTTTCTGGAACACTACACCGGCAGCATGGTCTGCTCCAAACAGCTGTTCAAGGAGGCGCTGGGCCACACCTACGATGAGCCGAAGCGGTGGCAGCTGCACAATATCAACGAGATCATGAACACGGTGGTGACGGGCTGGAAACCATTCTCCAATCCCCGGATGTTCACCGGATATGGCAGGCAGAGGGGCTGGGAACGGGACGTTTCCGGCAACGAACTGCCCGGCAACGAAGATGGATTTGTGGAGCTGACCGAGGAAGAATGCTGCCAGCTGGAACTGCCGAAGGAGTGGATCGCATAAAATTAGCGGTCTGTTGCCGGGATGGTTGCCACTTGGTTGCCGGGTTTGTTGCCGGGGATTCTCCGGTCTGGATACGGAAAAAGCCTGTAAATAAGGTATTTTCTAATATCTATCTCTATCTCCGGCAACGAAAACAACGAGATTTTTCAAGAAAATTGATAAAGTAAGATTTGCAGGTCAGACGGTAGTTTACAGGTTTTCAGAGGTTCGTTGCCGGACTTCGTTGCCAGTGCTGCCGTCTGGCCTGCTACTCTATGGAGGTAGCCTATGGAAAAAAGCAAACAGCAGAAAAATAAAGTCCGTTTTGTGGTGGTGCGGGAGTTCTCCGGGGAGAAGTCCATGCGGGAAGCCTTTGAGCAGCTGATTGAGCGTCAGACCTGCGAACACTTCGAGGAATGGCGTCAGCAGCGGGAAATGGCCGAAAACGCTGCGTAAAAACGGTTGATTCAGGGGCAGGGACATGGTACTATAATGGTATCGTGTCCCTGTTCATAGAAGGAGAACGCTATGAGCAGGAAAAAACAAGTCTATGAGAAAATCACCGCTCTCTACTGCCGCATCTCTCTGGATGACGGCGGCGACAACGAGAGTATGAGCATCAGCAACCAGAAAATCATGCTTCGGGACTTTGCTGAAAAGCATGGAATGTTCCAGTATGAATATTATGTGGATGACGGCTATACGGGCCGCAATTTCAACCGCCCTGCCTTCCAGCGCATGATCGCTGACATTGAGGCGGGGAAGATCGGCTGCGTCATCACCAAAGACCTATCCAGGCTTGGTAGGAACTATATTGAAGCTGGCAGCTATATCGAAATCTTTTTCCCCAAACACAATGTACGCTATATCGCCATCACGGACGGCGTGGACAGCCTGACCCGTCAGGAGATGGACATTACGCCCTTTAAGAATATCCTGAACGATATGTACAGCCGGGATATTTCTAAAAAGGTGCTGGCAGGCATCACCACCCGCTCCCGGCAGGGGAAGTTCTGCGGAGGGACGCCGCCCTTCGGCCTGATGCGTGACCCGGAGGACAAGGGGCATCTCATCATTGACCCTGAGACAGCGCCAATCATCCGCAAAATCTATGACTATGCCCTTGACGGGCTGGGCTGCATGAGGATTTCCAAACGTCTGATGGAAGAAAAAATCCCAATCACCCATGTCAAAGCCAACACGGAGTTTGACGCCAACTATTATTTCTGGGGCGGAGCCAGAATCAGTCACATCCTGAGAAATCCATTCTATAAGGGCGCACATTTGGTCTTTCGGACGCATCAGAAAGGCATCCGCTCCAACACCTATGACATTATTCCCCGTGACCAGTGGGAAGTGATCGAGGGCTGCCATGAGGCCATTGTGACGCCGGAGGAATGGGAACAGGTGCAGGAACTCATTGACCGCAGGCCGACCATTCAGGGGAATTCCTGCCCCTTTTATAATCTGTTCCACGGTCTGGTCTACTGCGCCACCTGCGGGAAGTCCATGCAGGTGCGGTATGAGAAAGTGGGCCGAACCGGGAAGAACCGCTTCACCGGCGAAATGCGGGAGCCGATTGACAAGGCGTACTATATCTGCCAGACCTACAACCGCATGGGCTGCAAGGTCTGTTCCAGCCACAAGATCGAGGCCAGGGATTTATACAATCTGGTGCTGAAAGACATTCAGGAACTGGCGGCGCAGGCTATGAAGGATGCCGATGCGTTCTACCAGCGGCTCAGCCGCCGGATGGAGCACCGGTATCTGGTGGACGCCTCCCAGACAGAAAAGGAACGCCTGCGGCTGGAAGCCCGAAATCAGGAAATTGACGGGATGTTCCTGAGCCTGTACACCGATAAGGCCAAAGGCATCCTGACCGAGCAGCGGTTTGTGAAGCTGACGGCGGCGCTGGAACAGGAGCAGGAATCCAACCAGAAACGCCTGCATGACCTGGCAATGATGCAAGGTCGTGCCGATGCGCAAGAAAGCGAAGTCCGCACTTTTATCAAGGAAATCCGGCGCTATGCCGCCATCGAGGAACTGGACGAGGCGGTGCTGAACCGGCTCATTAGCCGGATTCTGATTGGAGAAATCAAGAAGATTGATGGTCAGAGGACACAGGAGGTTAAGATTATTTACAATTTTGTTGGGGAAATGTCAAGGTAGAATTTAGACGCTAAATACTTTTAATTTATATCAAAAGTGATACAACAATTTTCTTTTAATGCTATCAGGCAATAAAGTTATTCCTTTGGCCAGAGTAAAAGGGATAACTTTATTTTGCTAAAGCATACTAAAAAGGGCGCGTTGCAGAAAATTATCCGCAACACGCCCTCTTCTATAAGTCCTTATGTCAAAATCAAATTATTGGTAATCTTGAATATTGGGATAAGCGGCACCGTTATTATGCGCGTAAGCTGCTTCAAAGTAGTCGAGGCTTTCAAAAGTAATGCCCTGATAGTTTCCGACATTCAACACATCAAAAGTTAGATTCAGAACATCACCAGCGGAATATTGGTCAAGAAGATTTCCTGCAAATTTCCATCCTATGTTTTCCTCATAAGTATCCTCGGTAAAATAAAATGTAGTCGCATCCTCAGTCGCATCATAACTAATGTCAATAATTATATCAGAGAAATGAACTTGATCTCCAGCATTAAAGTCTTTGAGATAATCTACAGTTTTTCCATCAGCAGGATTAATAAATTGAGCATTAAGTTGTGTCATATCAACAACCTCTGGAGGAAGAGAATTAAGTCTGTAAGATTCTGCAACAGAGAATTGATAAACTCTGTTATTATCCCCAAAGTAAAATCCATCTTCCGTCATAGGAACACTTGAACGAGCATTGGCATTGTAATAATGGGCATAATACAACTGCCATTTGTATGTCTCAGTTGAAACAAACTGTGCTTTCCATGTACCAGAACTGTCTCCTGCTTTCTTTGTATAAAACATATACTGATTTGTACCAGTAGTTGCTTGACTTACCGTATCACCAGAGGCATCTGACAAGATGAGTGCAATCTGTGTAAAAATATCGACAAAGATAATCCTATGTCCATGCATACGGATAGAACCAACGCTGTTATCTACTTCTGGACGAAAATAAACCTCAGGCCCCATATCACCCGTGTTATATTCTATGCTAGGTGAAACAAGATAGGCCCAACTACTATCCTTTTCACTCTGTCCATCGAGATCGATAAGCTTTTCCACATAATCTGAAAGGATAATCCAGCCAATCTTCCACCAATTCACTTTGCTTGCTTCAGCAGAAGAACTGATATTCTCGTTGTCGGCATAAGCAAAAGTAGTGTTAGAAAAACTTATGCACATAACCAAGGAAAGAGTAAGTGCAACAATCTTACGTGTTAGCTTTTTCATTAAAAGCCCCCCTTCTCTTATAAAACCAAAACAATAATGCAAATGATGGATGCAATAAAAAAGAATACTCCAGCAACCCGCATCAAACCAAGATATAAATCTGTAGGTTCACCGCCTTTTACAGAAAAGAAGTGTTCAATTTTCCATAAAAGTTCCGGCTTAAAAATCATAAAAAAACTTAATAGAAGCAAAAGGATAAGCCATATGTTATCTATGTATAACACTTCCTTTCTGCTAATACTGAAAATTCAAATAAAAAAGCGCATAAGTAGACAAATAATCATGCCTAACTTATGCGCAAATAGAAACAATTTTAATTCTAAGCCTCCAAAGCTGGCAGCGTCGGTAAAAATGCTCCATTATTAAGTTAGGCAACTTAACCTTAAAACAAATCATCGGTCTTACCTCCCAACAATATAAATTTCGACTTTTCACTTTTATTTTATCACCTAAAGCAGAACTTGTCAATGAATTTGTCTAAAATAAGTCGATTTTCTTTTTTGATTATGTGCATTTTTAACTAATAGAAAGAAAGTTGTATTGAGGGCGATTGGTGTTCCTTATTCCATATGTCGGAACTGTATGAAGTGAAAATAGTTTATCCGTTGAAGAGTCACTCCACAGGTTATGCTTGATTCTTTCAAAGTTATGTTTCTATAATATGCATCCGTACTGTCATATTATAATTCACATTATTGGATAATATAAATTGACAAGTATAAGATAAACAGACAAGGAGTCGCTGCCACCCGTAAAACGGGTGGCTCGGGACGCAGGCTTTAAGCCCACTCTACTTGGCCGCGCCTCAAGGCGCTAGCTTTCTCTTTTAGGCTATACTAAAGTTTTTATTTCCCTGGTACAACCGGGGATTTTTTTGCTTCAAGCCGCCAATTAGAACGGCAGCCACAAAGATTTTTCTTTGCGGCTGCCGTTTTCTTGAATTCATCACTTGACAATGTGGCAAAGAGCTGATGAGCCAGGACGAGCTGGCAGTTATGGATGGCGGCAAGTGCATCTTGCAGTTGCGCGGTGTGCGTCCGTTTCTTTCAGACAAGTATGACATTACCAGACACCCTAATTTCAAATACACAGCTGATGCAGACAAGCGAAATACCTTTGATATTGAAGCATTTTTGTCTGCCAGACTAAAACTCAAGCCTGATGAGGTCTGCGATGTATATGAAGTAGACACGGAGGGCGTGTAATACGGTTCCGCTGAGAAAGGAGTGATCGTATCTATTTGCCGCAACTGCCTCTGTTGAGGCCATTGGCGTACAAAGCGGGCAATCATCAACAAAATAATGAAAAAGGAGGACAGCCGGAATCATGCCCCCGGAAACCGGGCGGCAGATTGTTCCGGCTTTTGTATGCCTATGAAACATGACAAACCTATTTTTTAATCAGATTCCGGCTAACAAACTATATGGCATTTTTTG
>NZ_DBFCCJ010000068.1:0-1032 GCF_048380235.1 Ventrimonas sp.
GAACGCGCCAGAAAAGGTAGTCAGGACACCACGCAGGAAATTGAAATCTACTTCAATTTTTTAGGACGCTATATCCCACCATCCTTACAGCCGGTTCCTTTAACCCCGGAGGAACAGGAAGAACTGCGGAAAAAAGAAGAACGCAAGGACAGGCTTCATCAGAATTATTTGAAGCGGAAAGCCAGCGGCGCACAGAAACAGTATGAGGACAAAATCAAGGCGAAGAAAAAAGCGGAAATGGACGCTAAGAAAGCCCTGATCCGGGCTGAGGATATGAAAAAAGGTGTTTTTTCTACTATTGGTCAGCTACCAAAAGAAGAACCACGCAAAGGCAGCATAGCAGCCAGCGCAGCAGTCTAATCATCACGAAGCAAAGGAGAATGAATATGAGTAAGTTGACTTACATTCGTTGTGGAGATTATGATATACTAAACCTAAAACTTTCTGAACAGCCGGAAACTTCTATCGGCAAGTACGGCAGAATGCGAAAATCCTACCTAAAGGAACATCGCCCCATTCTCTACAACCATCTGCTGATGAGCGAGAAGCTGTATCCACACCTGTTAGAGATTGAGCGGACAGCACAGGAGCGCGTGGACACCATGTTGCCTCACATGATGGAGACTGCGGGTGTCGCGGAAGAACTGAAAGCCTGTGACCCTATGCGTTGGGTGGGGCTGATGAACACATTAACGGCACAGATTGAGGAAATTTTAATCAGGGAACTGATTTGCAGCTGAATGGGAGGTGCGGGAAATGCTGACCTTTGAAAAGATTTTGAAAGTGTTTCAGGCATATCTGGATGATGATCCACTGTATGAGGTGGTTCAGACCAGCCACGGTTATACATTGATGGCATGGGAACCCCACCGGAATGACTGGTACAGCGCTGAAATACAGAAAACCCCGGAGGATTTACGGAACGCTTTGTTGGGTACATACGCCAACTTTCTGGAAGATAAGATTACTGGAAATGACCGTGACCTGACTGTGACAGAAACCGGAGAAATCCAGCAGAGGTGCCGGGAACTT
>NZ_DBFCCJ010000069.1:0-25568 GCF_048380235.1 Ventrimonas sp.
TGATGTATAGTATTTGCAGGAGACACCTTCTTTCGTGAATGCTGTAAATGTTGGTTTGGTCACTTCCATTATACAACACAATCGAACTCAAGGTGTCTTTCTTTTATGCAAAATCACGAACTTGCTCATTTATAGTTTTATAATTTGCTTGCAACGGCAATCGAAGTGATTGGTGGTATTGCTCAAAAACTCAATGCTCTTCCGTTTGTGAACATCGATGTAGTTGGACTCACTGGAAAAGCAGAAGCATACAGGGCAAAAGCGCAAAGCATTGCAAGCCAAAAAGGATCTTATCAGAGTATTGGAAATGCCTTCAATAAAGGATTCAGTACTTATGATACGTTCCAAAATGGATGGGAAAAAGATGCTTATGGTAAAGGCTACTCAAAAGGCTCTGCTTTGGCTGGAAAGTTTTCTAACTTGATCAGTGGTGGTGGAATCGGTGGTATGAATTTTGGGAATATTCCTGCTGGAGCTGGAACAGCCGGTAATCCAGCTGCAGTAAAAGGCACTGGAAAGAATGGCAGCATGAATGTGAAACTGGAAGATGAGGATATTGATTATCTTCGCGAACTGGCTGAGCGTGATTATGTTGCCCGCATTGCGCAGAATACCCTAGCGCCGAATATCCAGGTCACCTTTACCGGAGACATTAACCAGGAGATGGATTATGAGAAGATTGGTCCGGCAGTTGCGCAGATTCTGCAGGATGAGATTGACACAGCACCGGAGGGATTGTACTGATGAGCTACAGTGTATATTTAAAAATCAGTGGAAAAAAGTATAAGCTTCCGGTGAATCCGGAGCAAATTAAGAAAACGCAAAAGCTGAACGCGGAAAAGTATCAGGTACTGCGTGGGGAGCAGGTCTGTATACCAACCTACGCAGAATTGTGGAGTTATGAATTTAGTGACTGTGAGCTGCCGCACCGCGACACCCATTATATGGAGCCTAGAAGCGATGCGGATCCGGATAAGTATATCCGGGCCATCACAAAAGCCCAGAAGAATAAGCTGCCGGTTCAGCTGATCTATTCGAATGGAGTGACTGATGATGAATCGGTAAAAGTTTTGATTGAGTCCTGCAGCATTACAGAGAAAGCGGGAGAGGAGGGTGACAAATACCTTTCCCTCTCGTTTTTGCAGTATAAGGCGCCGAGTAAAAAGTATATGGCCGTTGTGACGCCTACGGCTACCGTAGCGCAGCCGCAGGTCGAACAGCCAGCGAATCCAGCGGTAGAGCAGGGAAAGACCTATACGGTTCAAAAAGGGGACACTCTCTGGAAAATCGCAAAGCAGTTTTACGGAAATGGTGCACTGAATACTAAAATTGTGAGTGCCAATTCGGATAAGATTAAAAACCCAAATTTGATCTATGCCGGACAGGTGTTTACGATACCGGCATAAGGAGAAGATGGCATGCAGTTATGTGTTGAAAATAATGGACAGATTTATGAAATCTCCGAATTTTGTCTGGATATCAGTTGGAAAGATGAACTGAACAATGGCGCTTCTGTCCTGGAGTTTTCCTATCTGTACGATGGTGAACTGATGATCCAAAACGGCGATGTGGTAAGACTTACCAATACCAACGAAACAGATGGCATCTTTTTTGGCATGGTTTTCCGGGTCAGCATGGGAGAAGACCGAAAGGTGAAAGTGAAAGCCTATGATCAGCTGCGCTACGGTAAGGCAAAAGACATCATTACTCTCAAAGGTGGCCAGGATAATATTTGTACTGTTACACAGAACATGTGCAAGTATCTCAATCTGAAGGCCGGCGCAATGCCGGCAGTGGCTTATAAAGTGCCATCGGATAAAGCGAAGTATCAGGATACCTGGATTGATGTGATCTATGGCTTAATCAGGGATACGCTTCTCAATACCAAGACTGCAGAGAATCCACAAGGTGAGTGGTATCGGCTCGCAGATGTGTATGGAGAGATTCGCCTCGACAATCTCCGGGATCTGCAGCTTCCACTCGTTCTGGGAGATGCGTCCCTGGCATATGGATACAGCTGGGAAAAGTCCATCGATGATAATTTTTATAACATCGTAAAAATATCCTGGATGGACGAGACAAGCGGAAAGGCTCAGACAACGCAGGCTGCCGACCAGGAAACTGTGAATCGGTACGGTAATCTGCAGTACTATGAGCATGTATCAGACAAGAGCACAGATACTGCAAAGCTGCAGGAAAAGGCAAAGAAGCTGTTGCAGCTGTATAACCATGAAAAAGAAACCATTAAGCTCTCCTGCATTGGCGATCATTCTGTCCGGGCCGGCTGCAGTATTTATGGCAGCGTAGCAGATATTGGACTGAACCGGCGGGTGATCGTAAAAACAGTTACTCACAAATATATTCCTGCACACACAATGGAGCTGGAGGTGATTGCGAATTGATTAAAGAAATCAAAACGATTGTGGATGGATTTTTAAATTCTGTGAAGCTTCCGGCTATTTTAATCGGCACTTATGACGGAAACGGAATCCAGGTGGATTCTCGTTTTACCATTCCTTCTGCACAGCTTTCCGGAAATATGAAAACGCTTTTGAAGTCTGGAGATAAAGTCCGGATGCTTGCATCGACTGGATGGGAGGAATTTTATGTGCTTGAAATCATTGGCCGGAATGTGGCGTTTAAGGACGAGATCAGAGAGGAGGCGCTGAAATAAATGGAGCTGACGACAAATACACGGATTGAACAGCAGAGCTTCTCAAATCGCTCCTACAATGTCTCACAGACGGCAATTCAGGGGTTTGTGACTGATCTTGAAGCCTTGTCCCAGTCCATTCACAAGCGGCTTTCTACGCAGCAGTTTGAATATCCAGTCTATAGCTTCCGGTATGGTGTGGATTGGAAAGATCTTCTTGGCCAGGATCCGGAGTATGTTCGGCCAGAGATGAAGCGGATGATTCAGGAAACGCTTCTGGAGGATGACAGAATTTCAGAGGTAGATAATTTCCGCTTCGAATTTGTCGGAAGTATATGCCGGTGTGAGTTTGATGTTGTCAGCATTTTCGGAACTGTGAGAGAAGGAGTGGAAACTAATGTATGAAAATATGACTTATGAAAATATCCTACAGGGAATGCTCAACCGGGTTCCGGATGATGTTGATAAGCGCGAGGGGAGTGTGATATACGATGCTCTTGCTCCGGCGGCATACTTTCTGGCAGATCAGTATTTTCAGCTTGAAAACTTTGTGGATCTGGTGCTTCCTGATACAGCACTTGGCGAGTATCTGGACCGTGCGGTGTCAGCATATGGGATCGACCGGAAACCGGCAACAGCTGCAGTCAGGAAAATGACTACATCCGACCCTGTTGCCATCGGAACACGTTGGGGAATCAATGGTCTGGTTTATGTAGTGAATGAAGAAGTGACGGAAATGGAATATGTGGTTATCTGCGAAACAAGTGGTGAAATTGGAAACCAGTATTCCGGTGAGCTGCAGGCATTGTCGGCAGTATCTGGTGTAACAGCAACGCTGGGAGATATTATTACTGCTGGTGTAGATGAGGAAAGTGATGATGCGATGCGGGCAAGATTTTACGAAAAGGTACGTCTGCCGGCAACATCAGGAAATGCTTATCACTATCAGCAATGGGCACTCGAAGTATCAGGAGTTGGGGCGGCTAAAGTGTTTCCACTTGATAATGGCCCTGGAACTGTGGGAATTCTGGTAGTGGACAATGATATGTCAGTTTCAGAGGGACTTCCGGAAAAGGTGGCGGCATATATAGAAACGGTCCGGCCCATTGGAGCCACAATAACTGTTTCGAGTCCGACAAGCCAGAATATTGAGATCAGCGCCAATGTGCTGCTGGATGGAAGCAAGAGTCTGGATGATGTGAAGACTACATACGCATCAGTCTTAAAAGAGTTTTTGAAAGATACAGTGTTTACTTCGTATCGTGTAAGCTATGCGAAACTTGGCAGCCTGCTCCTGGATATACCAGGTGTGGAAGACTTTGACACTTTTGTGCTGAATGGTGGAACGGGAAATGTAATAATTGGCGAAAAACAGATTCCGGTTCCTGGTAATGTTAATCTGGTGGAGGTGAGAACAGTTGGACTTGACTAAGGTATTGCCGCCATACTACGACCAGAATGTTTCGATGCAGACCCTTCAGAAAATTTTATCACAGGTCACTGATGACTTAGAGAATGGATTGAGCAGCACGATATCGGAGTGCTTTGTATCGACAGCATCAAAATTACTCACGAGATACGAGAATCTGCTGGGACTTGCGGTGGATGTATCGAAGTCGGAAGAGTTCCGGCGCGAGAGAATAAGGGCAAAAATCTCCGGAGCCGGAACTACAACAAAACAGATGATCGAGGATGTGTCAAGAAGCTACTCTAATGGCGAGGTTGAGGTTGTAGAAGATAACGGAAATGGCCGTTTTATAGTCCGTTTTGTCGGCATGCTTGGTATTCCAGGAAATATGGCTGATTTAAAACTGACCATCGAAGAAATTAAGCCAGCACATCTTATGGTGGAATATGAGTATATCTACAATACCTGGGAAGATGCTAATGTGCTTACCTGGGAAGCGGCATCAGCGTATACGTGGGAAGACATAAGGACGGTGAAGTTATGAGAGAAACAGAGAATTTAAAACTGAAGATGCCCGAGAAGAACGAGTATATCAATATTGCTGATATTAATGAGAACACAGAGAAGATTGACAATGAACTGGCAAAGAAGGCAGACGCGTCCGGAGGTGACATCTCAGAAACTGTGATCACGACTGTGGAGGCATCTCAAGCTGAGTATCCGGTGCCGGCAGCAGGAGACAGTGCCAAGGCGGTCCTGGGAAAGGTGCAGAAGTTTTTTGCGGACATCCGAAACTGGATGACGGGCGTCTGCCTGTTGGGGCAGATCGTCAACAACTGCGTGACCGACAACGCTAAGCTGCCGTTATCGGCGGCGCAGGGTAAGGTATTGATGGACCTTTATAATGTGCTAAACACCAACCAGAAAAATACTGCCCCCAAAAACCATGCGAGCACTGCAAATACATATGGTTTGGGCTCTGCCAGTTCCTATGGCCATGTTAAGTTATCAGACAGTTATACTGCTTCGGGTGGCGCTGCGGCGAATGGAGTGTGTGCCAGCAGTAAAGCCGTAAATGAGGTGTATAAAAAATTCAACGAAGAAAATACTACCAATTCAGGTCAAAATATTCAATCAATAACATCATCGGTTGATAATTACACAGACATAAAATCTATTGATATTTCCCCTGGCGTATATGTTGCTATTGCCCGTATTGAATTTCAATCCTTATCAGCAACAGGAGACAGGAAAGGTAGACTTGCTTTTTCAACATCGTCTGGTACCTTTGAGCTTGCTACTGAATGTGTTCGTGCGGCCTCGAATAACTGGGCACGTTTGAGTGTTTGTGATATTTTTAAAACTAATGTATCCGGAAGTATTAAAGTTCAAGCTTCTCAGAGCTCTGGTTCCGCAATTGATACGTTTGGATGTGTAACTTTTGTTCGCTTAAAAACTCTATAGACGCATAATGAACATATTTATGCTGCAGTAAACTTAAACCATCCAACGAACTTATACTCCCAGATCCGTGCAATCCAAAAAGTACCAACAAAACGTGGGAATGTAATAACTAATGTGCCATAACGACAACCAGAAGTTGTTACTTGATGTCCAAGCAGGAAAGCGTAAAAATCTCCTGTTGTATAAGCTGTGAATTTCATGGAATCTGCTTCAACCTGACTATTCACATCCGCCGAACAGGCTGCAATTCTATAAAAACCGGCATGTGTGAGCTGTGATGGATTACTTAATGTAGTTATGGCTTCATTATTTATCACTCCCTTTTGCTGGTTGGTGTTTCGCACACTACTGGATTGTCGTGGTCTTTCCTGATACGGTACAATAAAAGTACCAAAATTGAGGAAGGAGCGTGCTATATGGATAACATGAGATTACAGGACGAGATACTTGCGAAGTTGATCGGAATACTGGACAAGCCGGTGATGCAGATGGTGGAGGCTGCCGTGTCGGTGGTGCTGCGTAATTATGATGTCACACGTAAGGAAACGGCACTCAGTACGACAGTGGTGGAGTTTCCGGAGCTGGACATATTCCTTGCCCGGATGCGGTACCGAAATTGCAGCCCAGCCACTATCCGGCAGTATCGGGCGACTTTGGTGAGCTTTTTGGCATACGTCAATAAGCCAGTGGCCGAAATTACAGACGGGGACATCCGAAGCTATCTGGATGATTACGAGCGGGCACGGCAGGTCAAGAAACGGACCAAGGATGGCAAGCGCCGGATTATAAGCAACTTTTTCACTTATCTGCTGAACAACGGACATTTGCCGCATGGAAATCCCATGGTCCGCGTGGAGGCTATCGAGTATACCAAGACCGTCCGGCAGGCGCTTACAGCCAGAGAGGTTGAAAAACTTCGGATTGCCTGCGGATCTGATGCCCGTGATAATGCTATCCTGGAGATGTTTTTGGCAACCGGTTGCCGTGTCAGTGAGGTGGCCAATATGCGAATCCAGGATATCGACATCAAGGAGGAGTGCATCCGAGTGCTTGGAAAAGGTGACAAAGAGCGAATTGTATTTCTGGGCGCTAGGGCAATAGAGTTCCTGGAGCAGTACCTGGGGAATCGTAAGAGTGGACCGGTCTTTCTTTCTGTGCGTGCTCCGTATCAGGGTCTAAAGAAAAATGCCCTGGAAAACATCATCCGAAAGATCGCAGCGCGGGCGGGGGTAGAAAAGCGGGTGTTTCCGCACTTGCTCCGGCATACATTTGCGACTCACGCACTCAATAAGGGCATGCCACTCGCTGGCCTGTGTGATCTAATGGGGCATGCATCGGTTGAGACAACGCGGATCTATGCAAAAAATTCCAGGCAAAAGCTTAAGTACGATTATGATCTGTACGTTTCCGCATAACTGCAGATAAAATTTAAGACCGGCGCCGGAGGGGCCTATTAAAGTGCGCCTTCTGGCCGGAGTTTTGCACAGTGACGAAATTGTCTGGAATAGTTATACATGGGACGCTGATGCTCATAAGCAGATAAACACCAACCTCCTGAGCGGCGTTCAGTGCGCAGTAGTAAACTGCTCCACGGACTCCCCTGCTCTGTACCCATGGAATACTAGCGATTACATTAACAGTATTAACTGGTTGGTAATTTTAAGATCTGATTCCAATAGTTATTCTGTTTATTCTATCAGCGGAGACAAGAAAATTATTTGCGCAGAAGAATATCCAGGCGAAAGTAACACCCCTAAGCTTTATCTATCAGATGGCAAAATTTATGTAAGCCTAAAAAATCATGAACTGAAATACGATGTGCTGATCGTACGGTTTGGAAAGTACATTCCTAAAAATGGATAGCTTATAATTTTGCGCGCCAAATTTCTTCCCTGTTTACAGAATAGATCAGCGCTTTGTCTCCGTCTGAAATAAATGCAATAGACGTAACGTTTTCATTGGTGTCATAAACATCCAGATAGATATTTTTTAGACCACTTGAACCTGATCGGACCCTAAATTTACACGGATAACCGACGAAAATAGTCGCCTTGGTGTTTTACAAAATAAATTTCGAAAATTCAGGTCCTTCGGGGCCTTTTATTATACATAAAAATACATTTTAGGAGGTATCCCATGGAAAAGATCAAAATCACCGGATCTGATCAGATTTATGAGATCCGGAGTATCATTCCGGTCGCAGAACATGTGCTGCAGATTATTTTTGCAGATGATGTGCCGGAGGCCTGGGGCGGTGACATCCAGCTGTACACGGATGGAGATGTCCTGGCCACCACGCTGATCGGCTGGAACACTGTGTACCGGGATGAGGGCCAGACTGTGTATCTGTCAGACGATGGCAGCGTGTATGTGCCGCCGGCCGATCCGGAGCCAGTCACACCGCCGGAACCGTATGAGCCAACGCTTGCAGAGCTGCAGGCTGCGAAGAAACGGGAAATCAGTCAGGCATGTGAGCAGGCTATCTACTCTGGTGTCAGCGTGACACTTGCAAATGGATCCAGCGAACACTTCGCGCTGACAGAGCACGATCAGCTTAATCTTTTCGGCAAGCAGGTCCAGCTTGCGGCAGGATCGGAGCAGCTGGAGTATCACTCTGATGGCCAGCCGTGCCGGTACTACAGCGCTGCGGATATGCAGACCATCATCACAAAGGCCATGTGGCATGTGTCATACCATACCACCTACTGCAATGCCCTCAATATGTGGGTAGCAGGCGCGGAGACTGCGGATGATCTGCAGCAGATTTTTTACGGCGCAGATGTACCGGAGCAGTACCAGAGCGAGGTTCTGAAGGCATATCTTTTACAGATAACAGCAATGGCGGGAGATGATGCGAATGCTTAAGCAGATTAGCAAGTACAGTTTTTTAGCTGATGTCGGCGGTGTACTCTATGTCATGATTGAGTTGGCTTGGCGCGGCTGGAGCCACTGGACGATGTTTGTTCTGGGCGGTCTATGCTTCGTGTACTTGGGACTTATCAATGAGGTATTGCACTGGGACACACCGCTGTGGCAGCAGGTCTGGATTGGCGCAGTCGGAATCACGGCATTGGAGTTTCTGACCGGCTGCGTGGTAAATCTCTGGCTCGGTTGGGGTGTCTGGGACTACAACGGCACACCGGGAAACATCCTGGGTCAGATCTGTCCGCAGTATACAGTGCTGTGGATGCCGGTGAGTCTGGCCGGGATTATCCTGGATGACTGGATCCGCTACCGGGCGTTTGATGAGGAGCGGCCACGGTACAATATCGGGGTGACACGGTATAGCAAGCACATAGTTTGGATGCCGGAATAAGAGAGGAGGTGATCCGATTATCTCCCGCTGGCAGTCCGGGTGATGGCTGCCATTGCGACATCACAACAGAGAGGAGAATGACATATGGCACGAATAGTAACAGCCGCCTTTTCGTCTGGTTGCCGATTTACCCAGGCCCAGGGCAGCCTGTGGCAGTATGACTACGGCACAGTACTCCACCTTAAGGGCCTGGAGCTTCCGGCGGCGGTAGAAATACACTTTGCGACCGTGGAGCGCGGCGGTGAGTCAGAGACGCGGATCGGCATTACAGCAGACGGCGTCACCGAAGTAAAAATCCCGGATGCGTTGCTGGAGATGGCAAAGACGCAGGACTACAACCTGTACGCCTTTGTTTACCTGGATGACGGAAAGTCCGGCCAGACAGAGTATAAAATCCTCATGACGGTTCGGGCGCGTCCGAAGCCTGGTGAGGAACATCCGGACACAGAAAAGGATCATCCGCTTGCTGATGCGGTTCGGGCAGTAAACGCTGCAGCTGACCGGGCAGAGACCGCGGCGGGGAATGCTGCAGAGAGCAAGGCTGCTGCAGAAGATGCAGCCGAGCAGGCCGACAAAAGCAGAGTTGCAGCCGAGACAGTAGCGAAGCATGTAGACGAGGCAGGGCGTACTGCCCTAACGGGTATCGCATCAGCCAAGACCGATGCGGCAGAGACCATCGAGACCGCTAAGACAGGCGCAGTAAAGGCGGTGGATGCTGCCAGGGAGACAGCTATCAAAGCCGTGGCAGATGCACGTACGGCGGCAGAACAGAGCTTGTCGGAGGCTGAGATAGATGGAGTGGCAGCCATCGAAACAGCCAAGACGGAGGGCTTGCAAGCGATAGATAAAGCCAAGAGCGACATCGAGACGGCACGGAGCGGTGCTATCAAGGACATTGATGCTGCTAAGACCAGCGGCGTTCAGGCAGTCGAGGCTGTAACCGCAGGTATCGAGCAGACCAAGACAGCCGCGGTCCAGGCAGTAGAGGCCGCAGAGAACGAGGGTGTGGCGGCGGTAAATGCTGCGGTAGAGGCGGGAAAGACCAACTTTGTCACAGATGAGAGCCTGACTCTTTCCGGACGTGCGGCAGATGCAAAGGTTGTGGGTGATGAGCTGGCGAAGAAAGCTGACCAGACGGAGCTGGAGGATGTTAAAAAGCGGCAGAATATCCTTGTCGGAAGCGAGACGGGCAGTCGTGTTTATGTTACCGATGCGTTTGAGTCACCGCTGGAGGGGCTGGTGCTGTATGGGAAGAGCACGCAGGTGACGACGACAGGGGCGCAGCTGTTGGATTTGCAAAATATGCCATTGAAAACAAGCACGGGTGCGAAAATATCTCGTTTGGATGATGGAGGTTTTATTATAAATGGAACTCCTGCTGCAGAATATGAACAATATATTTCCGCGGAAATAAGTTTAAGTGCAGGAACGTATTATATATCTGGCGGAGAAAACAAAAACAGTGGAGCTTATGCGCAAATTTCCATTAAAAAAGCGAATGGCTCAATCGACTATGTAATCAATAGGTCTTTTACAATAGATGGAACAGAGAATAGATTAGTTTTTGCGGTTCAAATAGGATCATATACAGCAGCGATTAATAATTATCAAATTTATCCTATGCTTAACGCCGGAGACGCTCCCCTCCCGTGGGAGCCATACACAGGTAGTAAGCCGTCCCCATCACCTGATTATCCGCAAGAGATTCAGAGTGCAAAAAGCGAGGTAGTGGTGTATGGAAAGAACCTTTTTGGTGGAAGATTTTACTATGCACGTTATTCGTACGGGATATTGTTTATAGAAAATAGACAGAAGAATGAAGAGGTTAAATTCCCGTATCAACCAGTAACAGAAGCCAGTGGAATTTGTAAAGCACTAAAATGCCGGAAAGGAAAAACTTATATTATCTCTGTGACGAATCCAAACAAAAACGCAGCTGTAGGTGTGACTGAATACGAAACTATAGAGAAAGCAATCGATATTAATAATGCGCTCGGATTTGTTAACATAGGCTATAATACATTGAAAAAAACATACATTGCAAAGAGTGACGGAATCCTCGTATGTGGAATTGCGGGTACATGGACTAACGGAAAGACAACATTACATGAATGTACAGAATCAGAGCTTTTGCAAGTAGAAGAAGCATCTGAGGCCACTACATACGAGCCTTACCGTCCTGCGCAGATCTTCACCATCACATCTCCAACCAGTCTGCCGGGAATTCCGGTACCATCAGGCGGCAATTACACTGACGAGACCGGTCAGCAGTGGATCTGCGATGAAGTGGATTTGGAACGAGGCGTGTATGTGCAGCGGATATACACCGTTGATATTGCTGAATTAGAATATTCTGCTGGTACAATTTTGCAAACAGTAAAAAGGATTTTTTACAAAATATCGGTGCCATCTACAGGAGTAACCAATAAAGGATATTGTACTCGCCTTACTTATTCGGCGAATTACTCAGCTGATAATCCGCATTTTTATATTAATGAGGAACGCATAGTTGTGTTTATACCGCTGGATACAACCATTAAACCAAAAGAGTATTTAGTCCAATATGTTCTTGCTACCCCCATCGAGACCCCACTCTCAGAAACCGACATCGCCGCTTACCGTGCTCTCACCACCTACAGCCCCACAACCATCGTGGAGACTGACGGCGCAAGAATGAAACTGGACTACCAGCGAGACGTAAATATCGTAATCAAGCAGCTGACTGACACAATCGCATCCATGACAAATTAAGGAGGTACCTATGGCAGTAAAATCAAAAGCAAGGCATGACTTAACCTTACGCAGTATCAAGCGTGAGATTGGTGCAGGCCGTGATGTAGCCTATTGGTTGGACAAGGCCTACACCCACCTGGACAATGGTCTTTTGACCGAGGACGACATCACTGAGATTGAGATCCTGGCCCAGGCGTATTACGACGCCCTGGACAAGTCTGAGGAAACCACAGATGATGCGGATAACATTGACTCTGATCAGACTGATACCGCTCAGATCGAGAATACCGAGACCCTGCCGGAGTAATCCGGCTTAATTTATTTTGGAGCCATCCGTTAAATGGCAGAAAGGACTACATATGAGTATCAAGCACAGAACCGAAACCCCGAACATCCCTTACGGCCCGGCAACCGGAGTACCGACTCCGGAACCGCACAATGAGGCCTTAAGCACCGGCCCGGATCACGAGTACCGCAAGGACAGCACACCCAGTACCGCAGATCATGCAGAGCCGAGACACGTGCAGGGCGGTCCCGGCCACAAGGAGTGCGATCACGAGTAAAGGAGATTTATGATGGTATCATTGATTTTGCAGTACATAGCCACGCACTGGGTTGCGTGGCTTTTTGCATGTATTTCAGGCACCCTGTTGGCGGCATATCACGGTTTGTCTAAGCGGTTAAAAGTAGAAGTGGTAAAGAGCCAGGCTATTAACGCAGCAGTACTGGCTCTGCTCCATGACCGCCTTTACCAGGCCTGCCAGTTTTACATAAGCCGTGGATACTGTACGGTGGGAGACCGGGACAACCTGGAGTACATGTTCAAACCGTACAAAGCTTTGGGTGGCAATGGAACTGGAGAGGAACTTTATAACAGATGTCTGGCCCTGGAATATGGGCCAGCAGAAAGAGAGGATTAAGATATGATGGATTTTGGCATAGCCAGTGTAGCGGCAATTACGGTGGTTTGTTATCTGGGAGGCATGGCCTGCAAGGCCTCCGCTAAAGTCAAAGATGAAGTTATCCCGGTGGTATGCGGAGTGACCGGCGGTATCCTGGGCGTAGTTGGTATGTATGTGATGCCGGACTTCCCGGCAGCGGATGTAATCAATGCGGCGGCTATCGGCATTGTGTCCGGTCTGGCCGCAACTGGAGTGCACCAGGTTGTGAAACAGGCATCCAAAAGTGCGTAGAAGGAGGTGATCCAGATATCTCCCGCCGGCAGCCCGGGTGATGGCTGCCATTGCGATGTCGCAACAGGAATTATGTAGAATATTGGCATGAAATATGATAAGATGTAGGAGCTGCCGAACCTCCAGCAGAAAGGAGGTGAAAGCCACATGGCAGATTTTATTCTCACTTTTCTTATCTCTGTTGTAGCAGGTGTAGTTAGCTACTACATATGCAAATGGCTGGACAGGGATAAATAGGTAGCAGCAGCCTAAACGGAGTGGTTCACCGTAACGAACAAGAAAACCCCAGAGGATTAGGGCCCTCTGGGGTTTTCGTTTTGCCACATGGAATTCTCACTTTCCTTAGCTGCCTACATCATATTCTATTTTGATCAAAAAGTCAATATGCCATAAAAATCACACATGAAAGAAAAGAGGACAACTTTATGAGAGACATTTCACTTTGTCACCCGCGCCTTCAGCGCATTGCATCCGCCTGGATGAAAGCCTGTGCCACCGAGGGCATCACCGTAGCCATCAGCGAGACTCTGCGCACCGCAGCGGAGCAGGACGCTCTGTATGCTCAGGGTCGGACCAAGCCGGGCAGCATCGTAACCAACGCCAAGGGCAGCAGCTACCGCTCGCAGCACCAGTGGGGCATTGCCTTTGACTTCTACCTCAAGATGGACATCGATGGGGATGGCAAGATCTCCGATGATGCCTACAATGACAGCAAAGGTCATTTTAAGCGCGCTGCCGAGATCGCCAAAAAACTTGGTCTTGCCTGGGGCGGTGACTGGAAGAGCATCGTGGACAAGCCACACCTTTATCTGCCGGACTGGGGCAGCACACCTACCGCGCTTATTCAGAAGTACGGTACGCCAGAAGAGTTTATGGCTACCTGGGTGCCGGAACAGGTTAAGACCGGATGGCAGCAAGAGGACGGCGGTTGGCGGTTTTACTTCCGGGATGGCAGCGGCAAGCATGTGATCAACGCCTGGTACCAGGATGAGGATAAGTGGTACTGGTTTGACGGCGCCGGTATGATGGTCCATGACACCTGGTACCGCTACAATGGTGACTGGTACTATCTGGGGGCAAATGGCGCTATGGTCAAGGGCCTGCAGACTGTCAGCGGTAAATGGTATTACCTGGACAAGGACGGCCGCATGGCAACAGAGCCGGTGGTACTTACGCCGGGCCAGGACGGCGCTCTGCAGTATCCGGGATTAAATCAGTAACACATCATATTATGAGGTTTTGCAATCTGGTGGGCCCGACGGTGAGATGGGAGCGTCTATGCGCTATTTATCCCAAAGATATGCCATGCCATATGATGTAGCGAAAGCTTCCCTGACTGATATCGGAACCGAGGAACTGGCACATTTGGAAATTGTGGCAGCTATCGTTCACCAGCTTACCCGCAATCTGACACCACAGGAAATTGAAGATTCTGGTTTTGGTCCATATTATATCGACCACACTACCGGAATCTGGCCTCAGGCAGCAGGCGGCATTCCGTTTAATGCTTGTGAATTCCAGTCAAAGGGCGATCCAATTACAGATTTATTCGAGGACCTCGCTGCAGAACAGAAAGCACGGAGCACTTACGACAACATTCTCCGTGTAGTAAAAGATCCGGAAGTATGTGACCCAATCCGCTATCTGCGGGCAAGGGAAGTGGTGCATTTTCAGCGTTTTGGTGAGACTTTGCGTCATGTGCAGGATCAGCTTAACAGCAAAAATTTCTATGCTTTTAACCCGGCTTTTGACCGGCGGCAAAGCACTAATAATGGCAAGACACAGGAGTGCGGGAAATAAACAGTTGACAGATACCTGATTTCACCCTATACTGATAGCATAACAGAGATTTGGGCGTGTTACTGGTAAAGCAGGCATTAACCGAAAGGGCATCGAAGAGATGTCCTTTTGGTTGATGCCTTTTTCATTTTCCAAATAAAACTACACTTCCCAGAAGCGACTGAAACGGACTGTTTTGGGTATGCTGATAGGAGTAGGTTTCTTTTCTGCACAGGTGAAATATATAAAATGGAAAGAAGTTTGTGCGTTTACAGAAAAGAATTTTCGGGAGATGTGAAAACTGTCAGAAAGACACACCTGAATATTCAGAAAAAAAGGAGAAAGAACATGAAAGACAAGATTTTTGGGGTGCTTCAGCGAGTAGGACGCAGCTTCATGCTTCCGATTGCGGTGCTTCCGGTTGCTGGCCTCCTGCTGGGGATTGGAAGTTCCTTTACCAATGAGACTACCATTGCAACCTATGGCTTACAGGGGATTCTTGGTAATGGAACCGTCCTGCATGCACTGCTTATGATCATGAGTAAGGCAGGAAACGTCATTTTTGATAATCTGCCGATCATTTTTGCGGTGGGTGTTGCCATTGGCATGGCGAAAGCAGAAAAAGAGGTTGCGGCACTTTCGGCTATGATTTCTTTTTTTGTGATGCATGCATCAATCAACGCAGTGCTTTTATTAGCAGGAAAAGTCTTAGCGGACGGAACGATTGCACCGGATGTACTTGAGGGAACCATTGCCAACGTCTGCGGTATTCAGACTCTGCAGATGGGCGTATTTGGCGGTATTCTTGTGGGACTTGGTGTGGCAGCTCTCCATAACCGGTTTTATAAGATTGAATTGCCAAACGCACTGTCATTTTTTGGCGGTTCCCGTTTTGTACCGATTATTTCTACCGTTACTTACGTTGGCATCGGTATTCTGATGTACTTTATCTGGCCGGCTGTCCAGAATGGCATTTTCGCACTGGGTGGTCTGGTTACAGGAACCGGTTATTTCGGAACCCTGATTTTTGGTATCATTAAGCGTGCGCTGATCCCGTTCGGCCTGCATCATGTGTTTTATATGCCTTTCTGGCAGACTGCGGTAGGCGGCACCATGATGGTGGACGGAAATCTGATTCAGGGCGGCCAGAACATTTTCTTTGCGCAGCTGGCTTCGTCAGATGTGATGCATTTCAGTGCGGATGCTACCCGGTATTTTTCCGGTGAGTTTATTTTTATGATTTTTGGACTTCCGGGTGCGGCGCTGGCCATGTACCGGTGCGCGAAACCGGAAAAGAAAAAGGCAGCAGGAGGTCTGCTTTTAAGTGCGGCGCTGGCCTGCATGTTTACTGGAATTACAGAGCCAATTGAGTTCTCTTTCCTGTTTGTAGCACCAATGCTGTTTGCAGTTCAGGTGATTCTGGCCGGAAGCGCCTATATGGTTGCGCATATTTTGAACATTGCAGTGGGCCTTACATTTTCCGGTGGTCTTCTGGATCTGGTGATTTTCGGTGTGCTTCAGGGCAATGCGAAAACCAGCTGGCTTCGCATCATTCCGGCAGGAATTGTGTATTTCCTTCTGTATTACGTTTTGTTCAGTTTTCTGATTAAAAAATTTGATTTGAAAACACCGGGACGTGAGGATGATGACGAGGAGACGAAGCTCTACACGAAGGCTGATGTGAATGCCCGCAGGACTGAAGCGAAAGAGGGAGAAAGCGGCAGCCAGGCAGAAAACAGTAAAGACAGCCGGAGTGCAGCCATTGCAATGGGTATGGGAGGAAGAAACAATATCACTTCCGTGGACTGCTGCGCGACAC
Source organism: Ventrimonas sp. (assembly GCF_048380235.1). Taxonomy (NCBI): domain Bacteria; kingdom Bacillati; phylum Bacillota; class Clostridia; order Lachnospirales; family Lachnospiraceae; genus Ventrimonas; species Ventrimonas sp. The sequence continues at coordinate 16,366 of NZ_DBFCCJ010000069.1, forward strand.
GACTCCGCTGCTCTATCGCAGACTCGTCGCTGGTTGATGAAAAGCTGTTGAAGTCGACCGGCGCGGTGGGCGTGATCGTAAAAGGGCAGGGAATCCAGATTATTTACGGACCGCAGGTGACTGTGATCAAATCCGAGCTGGAAGCTTATCTGGCAGAGGAGCATGAGGAGGATACCGCAGAAACTACAGATGGTGCAGAGAATATGGGCACCAAAGTGACTGCGGAAACCGAAGCATCTGTGAATCTGGCAGAAAGCAAGAACATCGCAGAAAACGTCCACAAACTTTACTCTCCGTTCCAGGGGGTATTAAAGCCAATCACGGAGGCACCGGATGAGGCATTTGCCAGCAAAGCCATGGGAGACGGCTACCTGGTTATGCCGGAGAATGGAACTGTTGTGGCACCGGAAGATGGCGAGGTTATGTTTGTATTTCCGAGCAAACATGCGATTGGCCTGAAGGCGGCGGATGGGACGGAATATCTGCTCCATATCGGTGTAGACACTGTGAAACTGAATGGGGAAGGCTTTACCGTATTTGTAAGCGATGGACAGAAAATCAAAAAGGGAGATAAGCTCATGGAATTTGACCCGGTCTATATCCGGGAACATGCAGTGAGTGACGCCTGTATCGTTATTTTTACAGGACTGACAGAGGGAGAAAGCTTAAGCTTAGAAGGAGAAAAGCAAGTGAAACGGCTAGAGCTGATTGGTCAGATAAGAAAGTAAGATAAAAACTTAGGGAGTATTTATCATACGAAGCAAAAAGTACTTTCTGCATCCTAAGGTTGTCGTGTATAATAACAGGACAGGCATAAGATGCAGGAGGTATTTTTATGTATCGGGTAATCAAAGTATTGAACAATAACGGGATTCTGGTGCTGGATGATGCCAGCGGTCAGGAACTGATTCTTCTGGGGAACGGAGTCGGCTTCGGACATCGTATGGGAGAGCGGATGGCAGAACTTCCTAAGGGACGCCGTTATGAACTTGTGAACGAAAAAACATCTGCGTTGACCCGTGTAAACGGCATTGATCCGATTTATATCGAAACAGCCGGAAAAATCATAGAGACGGCAGAAGCGGCGATGGGACCGCTGCAGCATGATATTCTGATCCCAATGGCAGATCACATTGCTATGGCAGCAGCACGGGCCAGAGAGAAGAAAGAAATTCCCAATCCGTTTCAGCATGATATTGCAGCCTTATTTGGAGATGAGTATGAAGCGGCCAGAAAAGGATGTGAAATCTTAAAAAAGATGACGGGAACCGCCCTTGGAGAGGATGAAGCCGGCTTCATCGCCCTGCATATCCACGCCGGACTGGCACAGGAAAATGTGGCTGATTCTCTGGAAACAGCCCGTCTGGTGGGCGTCTGTATGACCATGATCGAGGAAGGAGCCGGAAAGAAGCTTCCTTATGGCTCTCTCGGTTACAACCGGCTGATGAGTCATGTCCGCTATATGCTGGCCCGGGCCAGAAAGGGAGAACGCACGGATCTTGATCTGGAAGCATACGCAAAAGAGCAGTTTCCATTCGAATACGCGTTGGCTGAGCAGATTTTGAAAAAACTGGAACAGGAGCTGAGGGTGGTTCTTGCGAAAGAAGAAATCGGGTTTCTTGCGATTCATATCAGGCGGGTAACTGGTGGAGAGACAGCGTAAGAAAATTGAGGTACTGAAAAGAAAATGATAGTCAAAAAGCATCGACAGAAAACTGCCGATGCTTTTATAGAATCGGGGCAACAGGATTTGAACCTGCGACCTCTCGGCCCCCAGCCGAGCGCGCTACCAAGCTACGCCATACCCCGATCGAACTATAATAGTATATCAGAAAATGAGCGATTTGAAAAGCAATTTGTATAAGAATTTTTTAAATCTTCCCTTCGGACTTTACAGTCCCCCCGTACTTTGTTATCATGGATACTAGAATTACCGGCAGCTGGCGGGGTGCGCCAGGCCGTGATTACAGAGAAGGAAAACGGAGAGTTATTTATGAAGGGAATCGTCAGTTTTGACATGGACATGACACTGCTGAACCATGCAGATTATAAGATTCCGGACAGCGCCATCAAAGCGCTGGATCTGCTTCGCAAAAATTACTATATCGTGATCGCTACCGGCCGTGACATGGATGCCAAGTTCAGCGAGGGCCTGGCAGATGAGGTGAAGCCGGATGCCATCATCCATTTAAATGGCAACAAGATCACCATCGGCTCGGAACTGATCTATGAACATTGTATGAAGCGGGAACTGGTAGAAGAACTGCTGCAATTTGCAGAAGGGAAGAATTACGCCATCGGCATGACCGTGGGTGATATCGATTATTTCATCAATCCCTGGTGTGTGACCCGCCACGATATGGTACGCTGGCAGATGTCGGACCGGAAGTTTCGCGACCCGTGGAAGCTTCTGGACATGCCGGTGCGCACGCTGGACTACATTGGCCGGGAGCCTGGAGCGAAAGAAGTGGAGGCGGCATTCCCTATGCTGAAGCTTCCACTGTTTTCCAGCCGGGAAGGGGCCGATATCATTGAAAAGGATGCCTCCAAGGCAGAAGGCCTCAAACGCCTCTGCAAAGCCTGGAATATCCCGCTAAAGAACACGATCGCCTTTGGCGACAGTATGAATGATTATGAGATCGTGACTACCGCAGGCATTGGTGTGGCTATGGGCAATGGGCATCCGCAGCTGAAGGCGGCAGCGGATTACGTTACCGCGCCCATTGGCGAGGACGGTGTTTATAAGGCTTGCGAAGCGCTGCATCTGTTTTAGGCAAGTGCGGCTGCAAACTGCAGAGCAGGCACAATGACAGAAAGAAAATCGTGACAGAACGAAAGGAATACAAATTTATGGCAACATATTATGATCTGGTGATTATCGGGGCAGGACCGGGCGGCTACACGGCGGCCATAAAGGGCGCGTCCTTCGGCATGAAGGTAGCCGTAGTGGATGAGAATAAGTTGGGCGGTGTCTGCATCAACCGGGGCTGCATTCCCACCAAGGCGCTGCTTCATGCGTCCAATATTTTTTCCATGATGCAGCACGGGGATGAATTTGGTGTTTCTACTGATTTTATCTCCTTTGATTTTGCAAAAATGCAGGATTACAAGAAGCGTTCTGTGCGCCGGTACCGCGATGAAATCCAGAAGCTGTTTGATAAAAATAATATCACCTTTATAAAGGGAAAGGCGACCATCCGCCGGGAGAAAACTATTGAAGTAGTAGGCGAGAGCGGCAAGGAATATCTTCGTGCAAAGAATATCATTATCGCTACCGGTGCGAAGCCGATTATGCCGAACATTCCCGGCATCAATCTGCCGGGCGTTATCAACAGTGACCGTCTGCTGGCAGTGCCCACCTGGAATTATGACCGCATCGTGATTATGGGCGGTGGTGTCATCGGTGTAGAGTTTGCTACCATTTTCCAGGCACTCTGCTCTAAGGTGACCATTGTAGAGAAAGGCCCTCATCTGTTAGGTCCGATGGATGAGGAGGTCTCCGAAGCATTAAAGGAACAGCTCGTCAAGAAGGGCATTACTGTTTACTGCAATGCTATGGTAGAGGAAATCCAGCGGGAGGAAGGTCTGGTATGTACCGTGCGCCATCTGCTGACCGATGAGACGACCCAGATTAAAACGAATCAGGTGGTGGTAGCCGTTGGAAGAGCACCTTACACGGAAGGTCTTCTTGGTGAGGACATGAGCCTGCAGATAGAACATGGAAGGCCGGTGGTAAATGCGGACTTTGAGACTAGCGAACCTGGAATCTATGCGATTGGAGATGTTTCTGCAAAAACACAACTGGCCCATGTGGCTATGGCGCAGGCAACCTACGTCATTGAAAATCTGGCGGGAAAGCCGCATACCATCCGTCTGGAGGCAGTGCCAAACGGCATGTTTGTCTCTCTGCCGATCGTGCCGAGCTGCATCTATACTGAGCCGGAGATTGCTACGGTTGGCCTCACGGAGGCGAAGGCCGGAGAACTTGGCATGAAAGTGCGCTGCGGCGTTTACGATATGGGAGAGAACGGCAAATCCATCATTGCCAGGGAGGAGCACGGCTTTATCCGCCTGATCTTTGAGGCATATTCCAATACCATTGTGGGAGCGCAGATGATGTGCCCACGCGCCACGGACATGATCGGAGAAATGGCTACGGCCATTGCAAACGGACTGACTGCCGAGCAGCTTTCCCTGGCGATGCGTGCTCATCCAACCTACAGTGAAGGCATTGCGGCAGCCATTGAGGATGCCATGCGTCAGAATGAAAAGTGAGGATAATAACATGAACGAAATTACAGAGAGAATTGCGCGTCTCCGCAGACTGATGGAGACTTATCATATGGATGCCTATCTGGTGCCGACAGCAGATTTCCATGAGTCGGAGTATGTGGGGGAGCATTTTGCATGCAGAAAGTACATCACCGGATTTACCGGTTCTGCGGGTATTGCCTTGATCATGAAGGACTGGGCCGGTTTGTGGACAGATGGTCGTTATTTCGTGCAGGCGGCTGCAGAATTGAAAGATAGTGGCGTAGAACTTATGAAAATGGGCCAGCCTGGAGTTCCGACCGTGGAGCAGTACCTGGCAGACCACATGCCGGAGCAGGGTGTGCTTGGCTTTGATGGCCGTGTCATCAACAGCAAGACCGGAGAAAGCTTACAGGAGCGTCTTTCCCGGAAACAGGCATCCATCTGTTCCGAGCATGACCTGATCGGCGAAATCTGGGAAAACCGCCCGGAGCTTTCCGCAGAGCCGGTATGGATCCTGGAAGAAAAATACGCAGGGCAGGCCGCTGCTGAGAAGATTAAAAACCTGCACGAAGCCATGAAGAAGGCTTACGCGGATGTGCATATCATCACCACGCTGGACGATATTGTCTGGCTGTTCAATATTCGTGGCAACGACATTCCGTGCAATCCGGTGGTGTTGTCTTACCTGATGGTAACCGGGGAGAACCTGTTCTTCTATGTGAATCCGCAGGTGATCTCCGATGAGGTACGCTCTTACCTGGAGTCTTTGGGCGTGACCATCCGTCCGTACAATGATATTTATGCGGATGTAAAGGAGCTGAAGAACCACAGCGTCCTTCTGGAGAAGAGCCGCGTGAACTTTGCCATTTATGAGAGCGTGCAGGCGCAGAATCAGATCATCGATCAGATGAATCCGACTGTATATGCCAAGACTCAGAAAAATGCGACCGAGATTGAAAATATGAAGAAGGCTCATATTATCGATGGTGTGGTCATGACAAAATATATCTACTGGTTGAAAAAGAATATCGGCAAGATTCCGATGGATGAGTGCAGCGTGGCTGACCGTCTTGACCAGATGCGCCGGGAGCATGGAGCACTGGATATCAGCTTCAACACAATCTCCGCATATGGGAAAAATGCGGCACTGTGCCATTACCATGCCGTGCCGGAGCACTGTGCAAGCCTGCAGGCAAGAGGTCTGTATCTGGTGGATTCCGGCGGACAGTATTACGAGGGAACCACCGATATCACCCGCACCATCGCCCTGGGGCCGGTCACGGATGAAGAAAAAGAGCATTACACCCTGGTTCTGATGAGCATGCTGCGCCTGGGCCATGTGAAATTCCTGGAAGGCTGCACCGGACTGAGCCTGGACTATGCAGCTAGAGAGCCGTTCTGGAAGCGCGGACTGGATTTTAATCATGGAACCGGTCATGGTGTGGGATATCTGTTAAATGTACATGAGCGACCGATTGGCATCCGTTACCGTGTGGTTCCGGAGCGTCAGGAAAACACGCCGTTCATGCCGGGTATGGTATGTTCCGATGAGCCGGGAATCTATATTGAAGGCAGCCATGGCATCCGTACCGAGAATCTGATTTACTGCAAGAAAGATGAAAAGACCGATTACGGCCAGTTCTTAAGCTTCGAGTATCTGACCTACGTGCCGATCGACCTGGAGCCAGTGGATGTATCTCTGATGGAAGAGCAGGATCTGGCATGGCTCAACGAGTACCACGCACAGGTATACGAAAAGATCGCGCCGCATCTGGACGCAGAAGAAGCGGCCTGGCTGAAAGAAGTCACCAGACCGCTTAGCAAATAAGAAATGAGTAACTGGTTCCATGGCAGAAACTGTGCGCAGGCAGTCCGGACATCGGATTTGGCCATTTATCTGCAGTTCTGACATGGAATCAGATCAGTCTTCCCATGGAAGATTGACGATCGTATATTCATGATGGACTGCCGGGAGAAACTTCTCCAGAATGTCCTTCGTGTAAAGCTTTAAGCTGGAGGTGTTGATGCATGGATGACAGCCCACAAAGGTGTGGTGGTCGATCACATCCTGGTCGATGAGCAGCCGCACACGGTTATTCTTGTCATTCATCAGCCCCAGCACGCTGACAGAACCCGGCGTGATATCCAGAAATTCCTCCATGAATTCTGAGCTTGCAAAGGAAAGGCGGGCGCTTCCAATCTGTTTGGAAAGCTTCGCCGTCTTAAACTTCTTGTGGCCCGGCATCATGAGCATGTAAAAATCGGTTTTCTGGGCATTGCAGAGAAACAGGTTCTTGCAGATCTCAATGTCCAGCCGGACATCCACGTCATGGCAGGCGTCAATGGTGGCGGTGGCATCGTGATCCAGCCGCCAGTAAGGAATCTGGAGCTCATCTAACAGGTCATAGGTGCGGATCTCCTTCTCCAGCCGCCCGGTGCAGTCCGCCGGGCGCCCGGTGTAGAGAACCGGATCCATATAAAAAGAATCCTCGCCGGTGTGTAACGCACCGGCTTGTGTGTTGTTATCGGATGTATGGGACATAGGGGTTCCTCCTGAAGGTATGTAATCGTATTTTTTGGCGGGTTCCGAGGTCAGAAATCTTCCTGCAAGCAAGCTTGCGTCAGATTTTGACTTTGGAACCCTGGTATCATTATATTATAAATATTTTAAAGAAAAAGACAAGGGGCTTGAATACTGTGAAACAGGATAGAAATGTAAAAAAAGAAAATTGGAAGAAGAAACCGGCTGCCGGAAAGCAGGGACGGAGTCTGGATGATAAATTTGAAGAGTGGGTTGGAGAGAAGACTGGGAAGCAGGCCGGAAAATCTTCTGAGCAGAAAACAGACCAGAAAGAGGCTTGGAGCCGGGCTAGGAAGAAAGATGGCAAGAATGAAGATCAGAAATCTGCGCGGGATTTTGCTTGTGGCAAAGTTGAAAAATTCGGAAAAGCAGATGGAAAGTCTGCGCAGAAGAGTTTCGGAAAATCTGCCCGTAAGGATACTATGAACTTCGGCAAAAAATCAGAACCGAAGCGTGGATTTGGCGATTCCCCGAAATCAGGAAAACTTCAGTCTGTAGCAGAAGAGAAAAAGGCACCGAAGAAGAAAGGTCTGTGCCCGGTGGCGCACCGCTGCGGCGGATGCCAGTACCTGGATATGCCATACCCAGAGCAGCTTCAGATGAAGCAGAGCCAGATGCAGAAGCTTCTTGGAAATTACTGCAAGGTGCATGGCATCAAAGGCATGGACGATCCCTTCCACTATCGCAACAAGGTACATGCCGTATTCGGCTACCGCAAGGGCGAAGCCATCTCCGGCGTTTACGAAGAGAAAACCCACAACATCGTTCCGGTGGAAACCTGCATGATCGAAGACCAGAAAGCAGACGAGATCATCGGCACCATCCGCGGTATGCTGAAATCCTTCAAGATCCGCACCTACGATGAAGATACCGGCTACGGCCTGCTGCGCCACGTGCTGGTTCGCCGCGGCTTCACCAGCGGCCAGATCATGGTCGTGCTGGTCACCGCATCCCCGGTATTCCCGTCCAAGAACAACTTCGTCAAAGCCCTGCGCCAGAAACACCCGGAGATCACCACGATTGTCCAGAACATCAACAACCGCGGCACCAGCATGGTACTGGGTGATAAAGAACACGTTCTGTTCGGCAAAGGCTACATTGAAGACGAACTGTGCGGCTGCAAATTCCGCATCTCCCCGAAATCCTTCTACCAGGTCAACCCGGTCCAGACCGAGTACCTGTACGGCAAAGCCATCGAACTCGCTGGCCTGACCGGCAACGAACGCGTACTGGATGCCTACTGCGGAATCGGAACCATCGGTATCATCGCCGCATCCAAAGCCAAAGAAGTCATCGGCGTAGAGTTGAACGCCGACGCCGTCCGCGATGCCGTTCAGAACGCCAAATGCAACGATGTTAAAAACATCCGTTTCTACTGCAACGATGCCACCGAATTCATGATGCAGATGGCCGCCTCCGGCGACACCGTAGACGTAGTCCTCATGGACCCGCCAAGAGCCGGAAGTACCGAGGCGTTTATTAAGGCCGTGGCAGCAGTGAAAGCAAAGACCGTGATCTATGTATCCTGCGGACCGGACACGCTGGCGAGAGATTTGAGCGTGTTTAAGAAGATGGGGTATCAGGCTGAAGGGGCCTGGCCGGTGGATATGTTTCCAGAGACGGGGCATGTGGAGACTGTAGCTTTATTAACTAAAAAAGGTGACTTTGGAAAGAAGAGAGACTTCCAGGTTGAGATGGAAGTGCCGATTAGTCCAGTTGCAGATCAGGATTATAAAGAGAAAAAACCAACTTATGAGAATATCAAGAAATATATCATGGATAAGCATGGGGTGAAGGTGCATACTGCTTATATAGTAGAAGTAAAACGGGATTGCGAATTGGATATGCGTCCTAATTATAATGTTTCAAGGAAAGAGGAGCCTGTGATAAAATCCTGTACTCCAGAGAAAAGAGAATATATCATGGAGGCATTGAGGTATTACAAGCTGGTGGTGTAGTTTACTAGGTAGAGAAAAAACAGCATAAGATTCAAGAAGGCAGAAGCAGTAGGATTTTTCCTATGATAGCTTCTGCTTTTTTGATGCCTACAGTTATACACGCTTCGCTGTACGTAAAGAGAAAAATTTGATGACAGTAGGAAGGAAAGTTGATAAATTCCGATGACGTTAAAGTATGTATTATATATAAATATTTTTTACAAGTTGATAACGTAGATCTTCTTGATGATAACATTTCCTCACCAAGAAACGGACGCAGAACAAAGGGGAAATTCAGATGTTTTATGTGGAGGATGACCATGATGCCATCATTTCAAAGCGGATATGGGAATGTGTACAGCTTGAAATAAAACGCAGGAAAAAGTATCTGGAGGAGCATGGGACAAACTCCTATTCCCACCGGCCGGAAA
>NZ_DBFCCJ010000070.1:0-9448 GCF_048380235.1 Ventrimonas sp.
ATATTTCCCGTCAATCGCCATGTGAATAATGGTGCCTACGCTGTGGCACGGAATAGCCTGGACCCCCAGACGATTCATGAGCTTGTCGTTACCAGCTGCCACCTGATGACCGTCCACCGTAGCGATGACACCGTTGCCGCTAAGTTCCTGAATATCAGTCACCCGGCTACGGTCGATTTCCATACCGTAGGCTTTCTGTAAACTCTTGCTGATGGGATGGCTGGAAGCACTCTCTGCCAGGGCCGCGTACTCCACCAGCTTGCGTTCGTCCATCTCGTTGTGGTGGATGGCGTTGACCTCGAACACGCCCTGGGTCAGAGTACCGGTCTTGTCAAATACCACGATCTTGGTCTGAGATAGGGTCTCCAGATAGTTGGATCCCTTCACCAGAACGCCCGCCTTACTGGCTCCGCCGATGCCTGCAAAGAAAGACAGAGGAATGGAGATGACCAGAGCACAAGGGCAGCTGGCAACAAGGAAGGTCAGTGCCCGGTATACCCAGGTCTCCCAGCCTGCATCCAGCCCCATGGCAAACATCCGTACCAGCGGCGGCAATACAGCCAGCGCCAGCGCGGCATAGCACACCGCAGGAGTGTAGATCTTGGCAAAGCGGGAGATAAAGTCCTCCGACTTGGACTTCCGGGAGGAAGCATTCTCCACCAGATCCAGAATCTTGGAGACAGTGGACTCGCCAAATTCCTTGGTGGTCTGGATATGGAGCAAGCCTGTCATATTGATACAGCCAGAGATGATCTCATCCCCGGTTTTGATCTCGCGGGGCAAGCTCTCGCCTGTGAGCGCGGCAGTGTTCAACGTCGATTCACCTTGAACCACCATACCGTCAATAGGAACTTTTTCGCCAGGCTGTACCACAATAATGGTGCCGATCCCCACTTCGTCCGGGCCCACCTGTTCCAGTTTTCCCTCCCGTTCGATATTGGCATAATCAGGACGGATGTCCATCAGATCACTGATGTTCCGGCGGCTCTTGCCCACGGCGTAGGACTGAAACCATTCGCCCACCTGGTAGAACAACATCACCGCGATGGCCTCCAGATAGTCGCCGTTTTCATATACGGCCAGTGCCAGAGCCCCCAGCGTAGCCACTGCCATCAGAAAGTGCTCATCGAACACCTGACTGTTACGGATACCTTTTCCGGCTTTTTTCAGAATGTCGTAGCCAATAACCAGATAATCCACCAGGAACACAGCCAGACGTACCCAGCGGCCTGCCGCGCCAAACACTTCAAATGCACCTGCGCCCAGGACCTGCAAAATTAACAGTAGAACCGCAGCAGTCAAAATCCGCCACAACATCACTTTTTGTTTTTTGGTCATACCGGCGGAGGGCCGCGTGCCGATGATCTGAAGGATCACGGCCAGCAGAGCCACCACGATCAGCAGACCGTTAATGATATACTCCTGCATTTCGTTTTACCTCTTTCACGATTGCTTATTCGTTTATTTGTCTAAGAGAAAGAATGCCCTGCAAGCTGCCGCTCAACAGGGCATTTCGTTTTGCTGGCTTACAGAAAGATCTCGCAGTCGGGTTCCACCTTCTTGCAGGCTTTGCGAACCTCCTGCATAAAGGCCTTGGGGTCCTGACCTTCCTCGAACTCCACGTTCATCTTGAGGGTCATAAAGTTCACCGTAGCGCTCTGTACGCCGTTGGTCTTGCGGGTGGCATCCTCCATCAGGTTGGCGCAGTTAGCGCAATCCACATCGATTTTGTAAGTCTTTTTCATTTTGAAAATCTCCTCTCTGAGTATTAACTTTGTGCCAAACAATTAAATTCTTATTTAATCGTATCTTCATCATACGCAGGAAAACCGTCCCCGTCAACGGTTTGAACCCATATCCTGCTATTTGGGAAAATGGTTCTTCTGTTTGGGCAAAATGCAGCTTTTATCGGCACATTCCAGTGCCTTGATAAGGGCAACATTTAATCGTTCCGTCTGCATTGTAGAGCGGGGAAAATCGAAAGGCAATGGACGGAGTACAAGTCCTTCCAAGAGGGATAAGAGAACTTCTGAATGGGTAAACAATGCTAAAAAAGGTTCTGACATGGAAGCACAGCTCCATGTCAGAACCCATTTATTTCACAAATTATTTTTGGGGGTTGCGTCGCCCGGTGTTTTCCGAGCCACGCACTTCCTCATGGTAAAAATAATTCACAATGACCGGGTGCCCAGGCTCTGCTCGTCCGTAGGGCAGCTCGTTGTCCACGAAGGGACAGCTGTTTTCTTTCGCCAGCCGTTCCGCTTGATCCTCCAAACCACGGAAGTAGCTTCTGTCTCTCTTGTTGTAGATAGCGTCGTACAGCGGAACCAAGTCAGGATGTTTTTTACGTATATAGTCAAGGATGTCTTTTTTGAATCCGCCTCGCAGGTTTAGATTTTCTAACCATATCAGGTCGCACTGATTTCTGACCTGATGGAAGATAGCCTCGAAATCCGTGATACCGGGAAAAACCGGAGCGATAAAACAGACAGTGCGAATGCCCGCATCATAGATCTGCTTCATGGCATCCAGCCGTCGCTTAATGCTGACGGCAGTGTCCATATCGTTTTTGAAATCCTCGTCCAGCGTATTGATCGACCAGGAAACCGTGACCTTTCCCAGTTCTTTCAGGAGGTCGATGTCACGGATTACCAAGTCTGACTTGGTACAGATGAGAATTTCTGCCTCGCTGCCCCGGAGCTGTTCAAGAAGCTTTCGGGTGTTCTGAAACTGAGCCTCCTGGGGCAGATAGCCATCAGTCACCGAGCCGATGACTACGCGCTGTCCGGCGTATTTCCGGGGATTTTTGATTGCTGGCCAATGTTTCACATCCAGGAATGTACCCCACGGTTCGGTGTGCCCGGTAAATCGCTTCATAAACGAGGCGTAGCAGTATTTGCAGCCATGGGTACAGCCCACATAAGGATTGACGGAATAGCCGCCCACCGGCAAGGTGGATTTTGTCATAATATTTTTGGTTTCTATATCCTGAATCAGAATGCTGCTCTCTTTCACTTCTGCCATGTCTTCTGTTCCTCCAATACCCGGTAAAAAGCCGGGGGAAATTCTTGTACCATCTGTGCCTCTCCCATGATAGGAAGCAGATCTTCCTTCATAAATACAGGGATGCCAAGCGCATGGGCCTGATGTGTCAGATTCCACACCCATTCCGGTTTCGATACGACTTTGCCCTTCCTATGTCCGGTCTCAGTCCCAATGACGATCCACTCAATTCCGGTAAGGTCCACCATGCCAACATCATCAAACATAGGTTCAAAGGTCACATGATAGTGTCCGCCATGGATATGCTCCCGCAAAGTCTGGATACGGTTTTTCTCTTTACTGGAGGTAACAGTTACACCAAACCACGCATTCTCCAGGGTAGTGGAAAACACAATATCTTCCGGTCGCTTAGTCAAAAACAGATATTGGTGCTGCGGATTTTCAGTCATCTTGGCAAATATCTGTTCCCGCCACTCTGTCTTCCAGTAGGAAAAATCGCTCATGCCGGTGAGCAGAAAATTCTGTGGGCGCTTTTTCTCCATCAGCCGCAGCTTATTGGGAAAAAACTCCGGCTTTTCAAAGTCGTCGATCATGTGAAACCGGCGGACATTGTTTCTGGCGTAGCAGTAGCTGCAACCAATCGTACAGCCGATCACCAGATTCATGTTCTGAATACAGTCTTTAATACAAACAGCCACTGCTGACGCCTCCTTTCCGTTTTAAGATTTAGCCTTCTACCGCAGGCGCAACTTTCCCGAAGCCGTTCCAGGCATACAGCCCATTCTTGTCCTCATCGCCCAGGAACTTGTCCACCTGACAGATGTGCAGGATATGATCGCCCACCTCCACCGACTGCTGCAGGGTGGCCACCATCGCCAGACGGGTATCCACCGGAATCTGGATGTCACTGCCCTCCACAGCCATCATCTCGATGTTGTTGTCGGCCACCTTGTCGGTCTTGGCGCCGGTAGACGCTCCGCAGGCCATTACTGCGCCAGCCAGACTCTCACCGGGAACAGTGACGATGACTTTGCCGGTCTCCCGTACCTGCTTACCGGTATGAGACTGTTTGCCAGTGGCGAAGCCCACCATAGGCGGATTGAAGGAGAGGTAAGACACAAAGCAAATGGGAGCCAGGTTCGTAGAACCATCCTCCTTTTTAGAGCAGATCAGCGTCAGTGGATTGGGGGAGGTCAGAACAGTAGCCTCCATAATGTTCAGTTCTTTCATAAAATTCAGACCTTTCTAAGAAATTTCAGTCGTTGACTGCATGGTCAACCAGTGATATATTTATTATATCTGATAGCAATTTTTGTTCAAGTACGCAAATTATTTGTACCTGGTATCAAAAAATATACTGCAAAAAGACGAGGAAAGATCCAATTATGACTTACGAAGAATTCAAAGAAAAGGTTGGCAGTGTCATTCTAACCGGCGAGGGAAACTGCCCGGTCACGCCGGTGGTTCAAATGCTGCAAGGCAAGTGGAAACTCCAAATTCTCTATGAACTGTGCATCAAGTGCCCCATGCGGTTTGGGGAACTGAAAAAAGTTCTCAAACCCATTACCAATACAGCTCTGACCAACGCCCTGAAGGAGCTGGAAGCGGACGAATTGGTTCAGCGTATCCAATATAATGAAATGCCTCTGCGCGTGGAGTACTCCCTCACCGAGAAAGGGCGGGATCTGCTGCCGGTCTTTTACGCCATTTCCCAATGGGGAATGAAATATATACCATGATTCTAACTATATTAATATCTGTATGATAATAGCCGTGAGGCATTGACAATTTGAGTCAACTTCCCGGCTTTTTTATGCCGTCTGGACAGGCGAACACACCAATCGTATCATCATTCAGCCAAGTGCCAGACGGCTGAACCAGTTCCCCCAAGGATAACTGACGCGCCATGGGAGCAATCACCTGCCAAGCAACGCCACACATCCCATCCGGTGGATTGATGCCATCGCTGTACAGCACTTGACCTTTCTGGTGAAAAGGACACTTTGGGTATGGCATTCGTTGCATACATAGTGTCCGTTCACGCAGCGTGTCTTGCTAGTTTCTTTCTTATGGCATATCTCACATTCCATCATCATATCGGCTTCGAGATATGTAAGTGGTGCTTTGCAGATCAAGCATTCTTCGTTCATAATTTCCTCCGCACAATCCCGATTTTTCTCTTCGACAAACAAGAATTTCTATTTCTGTTGCCATGTCATTACATAATCTTTTTCTCCGGTAGCCTCATCTAAACCACTATGCTGAATCTCAAATCCTTCTCTTTGATAAAAGGATATTGCCCGTGCGTTCTTTTGGTATACGTTCAAGAGCAGTTTATTCCTTTTATCCTTTGCATAATTCAGCAGAATTTTACCTATACCCTGCGATTGCATTTCACCAGAAACAAAAATGCCCTCAACATATTCATCATTTAACCCTATAAAGCCCTGTATTTCTGTACCACACGCATACACATAAACCTCTGCTTGTGACAGTGCTTCTTTTACTGATTTGAAATTGCTTTTCCAGTATTGGGCGGAGATAAAATTATGTGCCTTTATATTTGTAGCCAACCATATATCTGCAACTTTATTTATATCATTCCTTTGTAATTCTCTAATCATAACGGTGACTCTCCACAAATCTCGATTTGTATCGCTGTTCTTACTTTCTATTTTATCAGATATCGCCTACAGATTCCATAGCTTCATAGTTCAAAATAATTCATTCACAAACCATTTAGCTATGTAAAAGGGACGGCTTCTCAGCCGCCCCCACAGGTCAACGCTGCGTTAATCAGACAGGTTCATCGAAAAACACACAGTTATTTGTTACTGAGTGCCTGCATTAGAATCGTATTTAATTGTTCAGATTTGATCAGATTATGCCAAACCCTCCAGCGAAAAATCCGGTGTCTGAGAGTGCCAAAATCACCCTCAAAAATACCCCCCAAATCGCTCTCGTTTTGCCAAATTTGGTCAAACCATATCAGTCCGTTTAGATATAGCAAAAGCCCGGAAAACCTTGATTTTCCGGGCTTTTTGAACCATTTTCCCACCCATTCGCCTTGCTTCCCTCGAAAAACCTTCGGTTTTCCTCGGTCACGGGCTTCGCCCTATGACACCAAATAAAAAAGCTCCGCCTCATGCAAGCATGGGCGAAGCTTTTTATATTTGATGTCGCATGGCTCATGGCCATCGCGAAGATTATCGCTTGCTGAACTGCGGAGCGCGACGAGCGGCTTTGAGACCGTATTAAACATCTCTATGGTGCGTTTTTCCTTGATATTACGGGCTTTTTCGCATTTTCTGTTGTTGGTTGTCCTATTCCTTAACCATAGAAATCGGTGATTTTTCATCGAAATTCTCCTGGTTCAAAGCATCATTCACTACCTCGAAAAGTTCCTCTGGTTTATTATACTTGACCCTCGCGTAAATGTCCATAGTTGTCTTACTATTCTCATGCCCTGCCAGGTACTGAACTGTCTTAGGGTCAACGCCCGCATAGAGCAGATTCGTGATGTAGGTATGCCGCAACAAGTGCGGTGTTACATCGAAATTCAGGGTATAGCGAATCTTGGGATTGTTCCTCTGCGTTGTTCCTAATGTCGGCTTGACGGTATATTTGATGCTCTGTCCATTCACATATTTATAGTAAGTTCTCTCTTTCGCAGAGCGAACAACTACATACTGCCAAACTCTCGTAAACTGAGAATAGGAAAGCGGCTGTCCCTCACTGTCCGCAATCACATACTCCGATATGGAATTGGCTTTTGCTTCCCGCAGGCAGTCCACCAGGCACTTCGGAATGGGAATGTCCCTTTTAGCTGCTTTTGTCTTTAGAACGGTAGAAATCACCGGCCTGTTATGCTCCGCGCGCCATGCACGTCTCACGGAAATGTATGGTGTGGATTCATCCAGGAATACACAATCCCATTGCAATGCAAGAATTTCTTCCCGACGCAAGCCGGAATACAAACCAATCATAATAAAAAGATATGGCGGAAGCTCTTTCACCGTATCCAACAGAACCGCAACCTGTTGATCTGTTAAGGCATCTTTCTTTTTCGATGCTTTTCCGCCCTTTGCTGAAATTCCCACACATGGATTATCGGTTATCAGCTGACTGCGCTCTGCCGAATAAAACACACACTTAATCAGCATATTTACCGTATCATACAGTCCTTTCGATTTTTGAGACAGCGGAACAAGCGCCAGACGAATATCATCCGCAGTCACTTCCTCCATATACATATCTCCCAGAGAGCTAATGACATAATTCTTCATATTCTGTCTGTATCCTTTTATAGTAGCCGCAGACACCTTTGCTGATTGCATCAGCAGCCATTTCTCACAATACTCGGCAACTGTCGGATGCTTTCGGTGAAAGATGATCTCATCCACCTGTCTCCGGGCCTCCAACTGCTTTTCATATAATTCTTCACAGGTGGTCGCATATAAGCTGACCTGCTTTCCATCGGCATCTGTAATTCTGGTTCTGTAATACAGTGTTCCTTTTCTTGTAACCGTTCCGTACTCTGGAACGCTTTGTTTTTTCTTAGCCATACAAATCTTCCTTTCCTGATAATGAGTGTTCTTAAATTCACACCTTCTTTTTATCAGAAAGCACCCACTTAATCAAAGATACGGATTATGTAAAACAAAGAGCGAGACATCCTTGCCTCGCTCCAGCTTTGTTTCCTACTCTTTATAATTGTTATGCCTGTGCTGCATCCCACTGGGCAAATGCACCACCCATTTTTCTTACCAGCTCATCCGGTCTGTTGTATTTGACCTTTGCGTAAATATCCATCGTAATTTTACTACTCTCATGCCCCGCCAGGTATTGAACCGTTTTCGGGTCCACGGACGAATGAATCAGATTCGTAATGTATGTATGCCGCAGCTGATGCGGTGTCACTTCAAAATCCAAACTGTAAATCACTTTGCCGTTATGTGCTGCCTTTTCACCGAGGACCGGCGTAACCGTGTGCTTTACACGCTTTCCATCCTCGTAGCGATAATAGAAACGCTCCTTGACTGTTCGGGTTACAATGTACTGCCAAAGCCGCTTGAACTGTGTGTAAGACAGCGGATCGCCCTCCCGGTTCGGCACCACATATTCTGACTGTGAATTAGCTTTTGTCTCTTTCAGACAGTCCGCCAGGCAAACCGGCAACGGAATATTTCGATGCGCGGCTTTCGTTTTCAGCTCATCCAGAATCACCGGTCTGTTATTTTCCGTGTGCCATGCCCTGCGTACCGTTAAATAAGGGCAATCCACATCCAGATATACAGAATCCCATTTTAGGGCAAGAATTTCTTCTCGCCGCAATCCTGCATACAGCCCTAACATGACAAATACATACGGCGGAAGTCCCTGAATGGCATCCAGCAGTCTGGTGGCCTGTTCATCCGTCAATGCAGCTTTGTCCTTCTGCGGAACGCCTCCACCTTTGGCCGTAAGGTAAATCGTTGGGTTGTTATCAATAATCTTACTTTCCTTTGCTGCACGGAAAATGGATTTATACAGGATAACCACTGACTTATATACCGAAGCGGACTTCTCGGAAACAGGAACAAGTGCAAGCTGAATGTCATCCAGTGTCACATCTGCCATCCGCATCTGTCCCAGTTCTTTTATAATGTGCCGTCTGACCTTTGAGGTATAATCTATCAGCGTGGTTGCCCTCACATGAACCGACTGCATCAAAAGCCATTTTTCACAGTAGTCTGCAACCGTCGGGGATTTCCGACAGAATGTATCGTTGTCGATCTGCTCTAATGCTCCCAACTCTTTATCATATAATTCTTCCGGTGTTCTCGCATAAAGGGCCACCAGTTTTCCATCTGCGTTCTGAACCCGCGTTCTATAATAATCTATGCCGTTAAGCGTAACTGTACCGTATTGTGGAATTGCTCTTTTTCTTTTTGCCAATTCCGCCACCTCCTAAGAATATACTCCAGCGCTGTATCTATGTTTTATCAGACCATTACGTTTCCAGCAAGGATACGGATCGACTCACACTCCAGCTCTGCGAGGTCTACGATAAGTTGCGTTTTTTTCTGCTGGCTTTGCTCTGTGGGTGCATTTTGCGATATACTCCTGAAGGCCCGCTGAAGTAAAATACACACAGCCATTCTGCACATATTGCACATAAGAAATAAGACCATTGTTACGGGCCGCGTCCAGCGTTGCAATGCTGATACCTAAAATTTCTGCTGCTTCTTTTCGTGTAATAAGTTTTTCCATAAAGCATATTTCCTCCAATCTGTCAAGTTTGTCATCGTGTTTGTTCAAAGCCACATGAATACGCTGGCAGCCGAAACTGCCAGCGCATGGTATCTGATTTTGAACAGGAAGCTGCAAACGCTTCCTATTTATATAACTCAGCTTTCATCACATTTGCCACGCCCCCTGACGATGGGAACACAACAGGTCTCCG
>NZ_DBFCCJ010000071.1:0-1870 GCF_048380235.1 Ventrimonas sp.
GGCTCCGGTGAAGGAAGGCGTGGAGCTGTTGCAAGAGCGGATGGAAGAGGTCTGCGCCATCGGACGTTCTGATAAAGTGGGCGCCTTTTTGGAGCCTTGTGATTTTCGACAACTGAAAGCCTTAAATACGGCACTTCCAATCGGTGGGAGACAGGTGGATTATATGCGGTTCTTTCTCACCTCTTCTTTGGTGGCATTTAATCCCTATCATGCCCAGGATATCCTGGAGCCGGGCGGAAAGATGCTGGGGATCAATAAAACAACGGGACGGTATCTCATTGCCAACCGGAAACTCCTTCCCAACCCTCACGGGATCATTGTGGGATATTCCGGTTCTGGAAAATCCATGCTGATCAAGCTGACCGAGATTTCCCAGACCTTGCTTGGAAGCGAAGATGACATCATTGTGCTGGATCCCCAGAATGAATTTGAAGATATCTGCAGGGAGTATCAGGGAGTGTATTTTGACCTGACCCCTAAAAGCGGGATTTATCTCAATGGATTTGAAGTGACCCAGGAAGTCTTTTCCGGCAGTAAAGAGCTGAAAGCGGAATTTGTGGCCAAACAGTGTGAGTATGCAAAAGGACTGGTGCAGGCGATCATGAAAAATATCCTGGTCACCCAGGAGCACGATTCCGTGGTGAGCCGTTGTACGGAGCAGATGTTTGCCCAGGTTTTTGCTCAAAAGCGGTTAAAGAAACAGCCCACCTTACTCTGGCTGCGGGAAGAGATTGGAAAGGAACTGGAACAGGTACAGCACGCTCACGATGAAGCCATCATCCGTCCCATCTACAACTCCCTGGAAGAGTATACCACGGGCTCCTGTGACATGCTGGCACATCCGACCAATATCAAATTCCAGAACCGTCTGGTGGGATTTGGGATGTGCAACGTGCCGGAAAACAACTGGGAGGCTGTCATGGATACGGTGCTGCATTATCTGTCTACCAGGATGGATTACAATAAAAAGTTGCAGAAAGCCACACACTTAGTGGTGGATGAGGCACAAGTGGTTTCGGAAAAACCGGGATCTGCAGATATGCTCAACAATGCAGTTATTACCTTCCGAAAGTTCGGAGGAATCGTCACCCTGGCGATGCAGAACGTGGTGGCAGCTCTGGCCAACAAAAAGATGGTAGAGCTATTCCAGAACTGTTCCTATAAATGCTTTTTAGATCAGGGCGGTGTGGATGCCCAGAGCCTGGCAGAAATCCAACCCTTATCCGAACGGGAATTCCGTGCCTTGGGAACGGGAAAACCGGGAGAGGGTGTGATCGTCTGGAATAAAAAAGTGGTGCTCTTTAATGCCCGGATTGAGAAGGATAATATCCTGTATGAAAAATACTCCACCAACTTCCATGAAAAAGCACAGCGGAAGGCAGAATGTTCTTCTGTGATGGCAGTTCCTGTGAGAAAAGAAAACGTGACGAAATCAGAGGAAGAACCGGAACTCTGGGAGGAACGGGTGCCCCTGCAGGTGGCATATAAACCGGAACCGGAGATGCCTCAGAACTGGCAGGAAGAAAAGCCCGATGTGCTGCAACAGGGATGGGGAGAACAAGAGTGGGAGACCGTGCTACAGCTGGCAGCGTTTGCACCCATCCGGCTGGGAGATGTGACTGCTTTGTTGGAAATCGCCCCAGAGGAAGCGCAGCGGCTGTTGGATACCATGCTCCAGGCAGGTGTTTTGGAAGAGAAAGAGGGCTGGTATCAGATCGTAGAGTAGGTGAAATCAATGAGACTCAATGAAACAAAACGAAAACAAAGAACGTCCCAGGAAGAAGTTCTGGCAGAACTGTTTGCAGAGGCAGAATTGCAGGGCTCCGTCCGGAAGAAGAAAAACTGGGCTGCCTGGATGGAACAGGAAGAG
>NZ_DBFCCJ010000072.1:0-3666 GCF_048380235.1 Ventrimonas sp.
CGAGTAGCCAAGTCGGGACGGGATAAACGCTGAAGGCATCTAAGCGTGAAGCCCCCCTCAAGATGAGATATCCCATACGCAAGTAGTAAGACCCCTTGAAGACGACGAGGTAGATAGGGCAGAGGTGGAAGCGTGGTAACATGTGCAGCTGACTGTCACTAATAGGTCGAGGGCTTAACCAAGACGGTTTAGGTAAGAAAAACGGATGAAATTCAATATGTGGTTTTGAGGGTATATGTTACCTTTTATAAATGCGCGAGTGGCTCAGTTGGTGGAGTACGACCTTGCCAAGGTCGGGGTCGCGGGTTCGAGTCCCGTCTCGCGCTCTCAATGAAGCGAAAGCCTTTAGTTATGAAGGCTTTCGCTTTTTTTTGGTTTCCAAGGGAAGGATTGCAGGAAACGATGCGTTTTTCTTTTACCTGAAAAGAGATCTCTTTTTCCAAGCCGGTTTTAGGAACCGATTACGGCGGCAGATCAGAAACTTTCGTATCTGGATGAGATTCCGGAATATACGGCAGATTGTGATGGTTTTGTAAACGGCGAGAATCTGGAAAGTGCCGGAGGAACCGTTCGCTTTGATTGTTCTTATCAGAAGGGAACAGCAGCCGGTTCATATCCGATCTATCCGGAGGCTACAGGTCTCAAAAATTATAAGGTAACAACAGAATCCGGAACGATGACGGTTGAAAAGAAAACCCCGGTATTCACCGATTCCGCAAACCTGTACACAACTCGTGTCTATGACGGAAAGGCTGTGGATCTGACTCCAACAACGGACGGGGACGGCAAGATGAGCCGCGTGATCACGAACCGGGAGACGAGTGAGGTCTTAACGTCTGATCCGGTCGATGTGGGAGAGTACCGTGTGGTTTACAGTGTTTCAGAAGGAAAGAATTACACGGAGGAAAGTGTTTCCTACGACTTTGCGATCACACAGGCACCGCTTACGATCACGGCGGAAGATAAGAGTGTGACGATGGGAGATGTGGCTCCGGAGTATACAGTGATTTACGATGGTTTTGTGAACGGAGAGGACGATTCTGTTCTCGCAGGAACACTGAACTTTATCTGTGATTACGAACCAAAGAAGATCGAGCAGGAATATGTGATCATTCCGTCAGGTCTTACAGGCAATAACTATGCGATTACCTGGGTAAATGGAACACTGAAGGCAACACGCAGATACAGCAATTTATCTGACAATGATTTTGATGACAGAAAAAAAGAGAATATCACAACAGATTCCCAAAGAGGACAGGTATCTGATACGCGCGGCGTTCTCACAGGATCCATCATCACAAAGAGCGATCTGGCAAAAGGCGGAACACCGAATGATGGACTCAGCCACTGGGTAAACGACAACGGACGTTATCAGCTCCTCTACAAAGACGGAATCTATGCGAAGGCTGCAGCCGATGGCAAAGGTGCCGGGGCAGGAACATCCGGAAATGATGCAGTTGGAACTGCGCATGAGTGGGTTCCTGTCAATGGAAACTGGTGGGCTTTCGGCGAGGACAGCTACGCAGCGACCGGATGGATCCGCGACAGCGCTTATGGCAGCTGGTTCTATCTTGATCCGCAGACAGGCATGAAGCGCGGCTGGATATTCGTGAACGGAAAGTGGTACTATCTGAACGAAAAGGCCGATGGCAAAGGCGGCATGATGCTTGCAAACTGCCTGACACCAGATGGTTATTATGTGAAGGAAGACGGAAGCTGGGATGGCACAGAACGGAAATAGAAAGATTGCCGGTCTGACATTTTCAGATAAGAATTCAAGTCGAACATCCGTAAAAAGAACCTTCATAGATTAGATCGATGAGTAAAAATTCTTTACCCTGCCTTCTGATCTGTGGAGGTTTTCTAATGGAACAAAAACCACCATATTCTGAGATTGTATCTTATTTGACGGCAGACAAAGGATAGTGTATAATAGCGAATATTGCGGCAACGCAGGGGAGTAAGCGTTTTGATTTGACAAAATGGGGGAATACAAGGAGGTTAAATAAGAAGAATATGAAACAACGAGAAACCTTTCAATCAAGGATGGGATTCCTGCTCTTGTCTGCAGGATGCGCCATTGGTATCGGGAATGTGTGGCGCTTTCCCTATGTGGTAGGAGCAAACGGCGGTGGTATTTTTGTTTTAATCTATCTGCTGTTTCTGGCTATCATGGGAGTACCGGTTCTTTCTATGGAATTTGCGGTTGGGCGTGCCAGCCGTAAGAGTCCGGTAAAAGCGTACCAGGAGCTGGAAAAGCCGGGCAGCAAGTGGCATCTGCATGGCTATGTGGCGCTGCTGGGCAACTATGTATTAATGATGTTTTACACTACGGTAGCAGGATGGATGCTGTACTATTTCTATAGCTTTGCTACTGGTGCATTTTCCGGATTGCATACGGAAGATGTCCAGGGAATGTTTGGGGAGATGTTGTCCAGCCCGGGCCTTAATGTATTCTGGATGGCAGTGGTTGTCATTGTTGGTATTCTGATCTGCTCTCTGGGCCTGCAGGCAGGTGTAGAACGGATCACTAAGGTCATGATGATCGGTCTGTTATCTCTGATGCTCATTTTGGCAGTTCATGGTGTATTCCTCGAGGGCGGCATGGAAGGCCTGAAATTTTACCTGCTTCCGGATCTGGAGAAGATGAAGTCCGTAGGCATCGGTCAGGTTATTGTGTCTGCGATGAACCAGTCCTTCTTCACCTTAAGCCTGGGTATCGGTGCTATGGCTATTTTCGGAAGTTATCTTGAGAAAGATAACACTCTGTTAGGGGAGTCTGTAAACGTAGCAATTCTGGATACGTTTGTGGCAATTACTGCAGGTCTGATCATTTTTCCGGCGTGTTTTGCGTTTGGTGTGAATCCGGACAGCGGACCAAGCCTGATCTTCATTACATTGCCGAACGTATTCATTTCCATGATCGGCGGACGTATCTGGGGAAGCCTGTTCTTTCTGTTTATGTCCTGCGCGGCGCTTTCTACCGTTATCGCAGTATTCGAGAACATCATTGCCTGCGACATGGAGCTGTTTGAGATCGATCGTAAAAAATCCGCAAGGATCAATGTGGTCCTGATTATTTTATTGTCACTTCCATGCGCACTGGGCTATAATGTACTCAGTGGTTTTGAGCCGCTGGGCGCCGGCAGTTCTGTGCTGGATCTGGAGGATTTCCTGGTGAGCAATATTCTGCTTCCGCTGGGGTCTCTGGTTTATCTGTTATTTACAACCTGGGATTTCGGATGGGGCTTTGACAAATACCGCGCTGAGGCGAATGAGGGTGTCGGATTAAAGGTTCCGGCATGGATTCGCGGTTATGTAAAATACATATTGCCGATCATGATTATGGGGCTGTTCATTCAGGGAATCTGGGTGAAATTTTTCGCCTGATTGAAATAGGGCTACCGCAATCCCACTGGCTTTAGACGGTGGGTTAAGGTAGCCAAAAATCAGAAATTATTGTATACTCATGGCATGGGAACATGGAAATCTAAAAACAGACACTAATACCTATTACAATATCACATTATTTTTGTCTGCAAATATAGAAAGAAATTACTGGTTTCGAGGCAGATATCAGATGATATAAAACAGTTTTCGGATGAGATATGTCAGAGACACAGTGTGATAATAAGACATATGGAAACAGACAAAGATCACATTCAC
>NZ_DBFCCJ010000073.1:0-6058 GCF_048380235.1 Ventrimonas sp.
CATGTGTTTCTGTTGTATTCTGATAGGTAAGTGTTCCATCCTCTGCTACTTTGTAGGCACTTACTTCTGAAAAATCTCCATGGATCGCATACAGACGATCCTGCTTCTCATTCAGACACAGATAGGACGGGTTCACCTGCCTTTCCGCAATCTGCTTTAACTCCCATGCTCCATTATTTATCTCATATACGCGGATCCCTTTTCCCCGGGCATTCCGTTCTTTTGTGGTACGGCAGCCAATATATGCATACATTCTTATTTTCCTCCCTGTTTTAACCAATAAATCCAAGTACACCCGTTAAACTCAGCACGAATACAATTGCTACGACACTCGCTGAAATTGCAAACAAGGTTCCAAACATCTTCTGCTGTTCTTTCTCATCACAGCCTGTTTCCTGCGCATAGCTTGCCATGATCAGGCTTCCTCCTGTTGAAAGCGGGCTGATACCTGCTACCGTTGCACTGCACACGATCGCGCTTACCATCTGGACGATAGAAGCACCGCCGACCTGCTGTGCGATCTCCGGTACTGTTGGGATCAGAGTTGGGAATACTACACCATTTGCACTAGAGAACCAGGACATCAGACCTCCGGTAAATCCCATGATCGGAGCAGCTGTTCTCGTAGACATGAATGAAGCTAGAATGGAAGCCAATAAATCAATTCCTCCCAGTTTTTGCGTAATATTCATCAGCACATTGACACCAGCGATCAGAATTAACACACTCCACGGAATCATTTTTAACGCTGCCTTTTCATTCGCTGCTTTGGTCAGCATCAGCACCAGAGACAGGGTAAAGCAGATCAAGCCAACGTCATAAGAAAATCCGACAACAAAAACCACCATGACCAAAAGGGCCACCAAACTAATCATCTGACTTCGATCAAAAGCCTCCTTTTCCTGCTGGCCACCAGCTTCAGCTGCGCGAAACTTATAACCGCCAAGAACAACATATACCGCAATTGCGCAGATCAGATTGGAAACAGAAACTCCGATAAAAATAGGAGTTCCGAGACCTTCAATGCCCATCTCTGTCAAAAGATCCCCCACGATAATTCCGGTCAGCGCGATCGGAGATGCAGTTCCGCCTACCGCACCAAGAATTGCCATAACTCCCATCAGCACCGGGCTTACCTTCATCTGCACGGCCAGGGATACTGCAAAAATAACCGTTACAGACTGCACGCTGATTGCGCCAGGTCCAGCAGCTGAAAGAACAAAACTAACCACATATACAATAATCGGTACCAGAAAAGTATTCTTTCCGCAAATACTGATCAGACGCTTTGAAATTTTCTCCAATGTACCATTCTGCTGAAGCAGGCTGAAAAACAACATGGTTCCCAATAATGTCGCAAATAATTTATATGGGAATCCTTTGTAAATATCCCCTGCGCCCATACCGCCCAGTTTACCGAGAATCAGGGCAAGTCCCAGACACACAACGCCTACATTCATCTTTTTCGCAAACCCCAGCACAATTGCTCCAATTAAAAACAGCAATGCAACTACCTGTAAACCCATATGCCATTTCTCCTTTGCATGATATCGTTTATTTCTTCACATTTTTCAAAAAACGAGGTGGCACCTGTACATTAGTCACAACTCCTTTCCTGTTTTTCTCCTCGTTTCTTGTTATCTTTACTATACACCTTGCTTATCATAAAGTACAATGGTATAATTTTATCAATATCAATAACCTGTTGGAATGTTTTCAGAAAGGCATGCTCACCATGGATGAAAAAGATTATGAACTGTTATTAGAATTAAATGAGTCAAAGAATATCACAAAGACAGCGCAAAAACTGTATATGACACAGCCCGCCATCACCAAACGGATTCAGAAAATGGAGGAAGAACTTCAGTGTACCCTGTTTCTGCGCTCCAAAAAGGGGATTTTATTTACACCTGCCGGAGAACAGATTCTTCCCTATGCTTCTGAAATCCTGGCAAATAGCCGGAAGTTAAAGGAACAGGTTTCTGCCTGTCAGAATCAGGTTTGCGGCACACTCCGCCTCGGTTCTTCTTTAAACTTCTCCCACTACCGGCTCCCCAGAATTATCAAGGCTTACACCGACCAGTATCCGCTCGTGGACGTACAGATCACGACCGGACAGAGCAAGCATCTCTTCCAGTTATTAAACCGGGATGAAATTGCCATTGCAATCATGCGGGGACGGTATGTCTGGGATGAAGCCATACAGCTTATCTCTTCCGAACCGATGTGCTTCGTCTGCAGCAAAGAAAACCAGGGACGGTCTTTA
Organism: Ventrimonas sp.; assembly: GCF_048380235.1. Lineage (NCBI taxonomy): Bacteria > Bacillati > Bacillota > Clostridia > Lachnospirales > Lachnospiraceae > Ventrimonas > Ventrimonas sp. The sequence continues at coordinate 2,267 of NZ_DBFCCJ010000073.1, forward strand.
AGCGAATATTCCTACATTGGCCGCCACACAGACTCAGATTTATCCACCCGGATTGACCGATGGCTGACTGCACACGATCTTGCCCAGATCCGTCCGCATATGTGGATTGACAGCATTGATACCTGCAAGGAAATGGCGCGGTATGGCCTTGGCTGGTGCATCCTTCCCCGCATCTGTCTGGATGATTTTGATGGCTATATCGAAGAACTTTATATGGAAGATGGTTCTCCGTTCCTCCGAAATACCTATGTGCTTTACAAGCATCAGTATGCCGAACTCCCACAGGTAAAACTGTTTCTGGAGGCGCTGCTCGGCAGTTCCGTCTCAGAAAATAAATTTTAATCTTCCTCTGGATACATGGCAACAAAAAAGCAGAGACCTGCATACGTTCCAGCAAGTCTCTGCTTTGGCAGAAATGATTTATTTGATTTGATAAAATTTTAGAATTTGATCACACCGATCACGGTAGCCATAACCAGCACCGCAATGCTTGCCGGCCACACCAGTCTCAGGGAATATTTGATGTGCTCACCAATTGATACATCCGCAAGACCAAGTCCTACATAAGTTGCTGCTACAGACGGGCTGACCGGAGTTCCCAGGGTTGCAGTCAAAAGGAATGCTGCCGCTACGGTCTCAGGAGCTACACCAAACGGCTCTACCACACCGATGATGATCGGAAGCAGTGCATAGTAAAATGCATCGGTACCAAGGATCATCAAAAGCGGTACAGAGAACAGGCACATGAACCAGTGCATATGCGGAGCGATGGCTGCCGGAAGCACTGCAACGATTGCGTTTGCCATAGCCTCTACCATGCCGGAATCCTTGATGACACCCATGAAAATACCAACAGAGAACAGAGTCATGGTCATGACCATGGCATTGGTTCCATACTCTTTGATTTTCTTGTTCTGCTGCTTTGCATTCGGGAAGTTTACGATCAGGCCGATTGCAAATGCCACCATGAAAATGGAATACAGCGGCACCGGAAGATCACGGAATAACAGTACCAGCATTACCAGGGTCAGTACCAGATTGAAGTAATAAACACCTTTTTTTGTTTCTTTCTTTTCTCCATCTGCAGCAGCCATCTCCTGTACATGAGCGCCTGCTTCTGCTCCATGTTTTTTCTCAATCATGGAAACCACAATGGCAATGCAGAATGCTGCAATCACTAGGCAGACAACACCCGGAATCATAAAGCCGTACAGATCTCCGGCCTCTACCCCTACGACACTTGCTGCACGCATGGTCGGACCGCCCCACGGAACCAGGTTCATGACACCGTATGCGCCGCACATTGCTCCCAGGAGTGCCTGCGGACGTACTCCCATACGTTTGCAGATTGGAAGGAAAGCCGGAACCACGATCAGGAATGTGGTTGCTCCGGAACCATCCAGGTGTGCCACAAAAGTGGTAAGCACAATTGCGATGAAAATAGTTGCCACATTCTTTCCTGCCCGTTTAATCAGGAAATTGATGATTGGATCAAATAATCCCGCATCTGACATCATGGTGAAATAAGAAATCGAGAAAATGAATAAGATTGCGGTACTCAGCATGGTATTCATACCGGTTTTAATAAACCCTGCAATATCCTCCAGACCAAATCCGGCCAATACCGCCGCAATCAGCGGCAGCAAGATAAACGCCAGCGGCGGCGCCATCTTCTCCTTGATCAACACAAACATCAGGATGATCATCAACGCAAATCCAATTACTGCTAACATTTCGTTACCCCCTTGTATGTTTTTATTTCATCTGCATGCATCATACAGAATCAATCAAATGAATACTCCTTTACCTCACGGACTACATCCATAATGCTGCCGTCACGCGCTTCAATGATACCGACTACCTTATCGCCAAACTGTACCGGATCCGGGGCACCTGTAATGGCATAAGCCTGATCTCGCAATTCCTCGATGGTGCAGATTGGCAGCCCGCTGTCTTTCATGCATTCGATGAGATCCTGTCTGCGCGGGTTGATTGCGATACCATAATCGGTGATGACAACATCTACGGTCTCACCCGGAGTCGTCACGGTAGTTACATTCGTGCAGATAGCCGGGATTCTTCCCTGCAGAAGCGGCGCAATAACGATGGTACACTTTGCGCCTGCGGCGGTATCCGGATGTCCACCCTGGGCGCCGGTAATGATTCCGTCTGACCCTACTACAACATTGCAGTTGAAATTTACATCTACTTCCAGTGCGGCCAGAATAACAAAATCAAGCTTATTCACATACGCGCCCTTGTTAAACGGGTTTGCATACTCGGAAGCACTGATCTCAATGTGACGGTCCGGGTGCTTCTTAATAGACTCTACTGCCCCAAGATCAAAGTCTTGCGTGTCTACCAGAAGATCTGTCAGGTCACGGTCCAGCAGATCAGCCATAGGTTTGGTCAGTCCACCAACACCAAAGCTCATCCGGATACCACGCTTTTCCATCTCGTCTGCCAGTGAAATGGTGGATGCAATGGATGCGCCACCTACACCAGTCTGATAGGAGAAACCGTTCTTAAAGTACGGGGTACGGATTACGAACTGGGTGCAGTAATCTGCCATTCTCAGTTTTCTCATATCGGTGGTCGGTTTTGCCGCGCCGGTTGCAATCTTTGCCGGATTACCGATTTCATCTACGACGCAGACGAAATCTACCTGAGTCATGGAGATGCTTGCCGGGATGTTCGGGAATGGAACCAGACAATCGGTGATTGCTACCACACGGTCTGCGTACTCGGCATCGGCCATGGCATAGGACAATACGCCACAGTCGCTCTTCCCGCCGTTTGCCCGCATGTTGCCGTATTCATCACAAGTCGGAGCGCCGATAAATGCGATATCGATGTGGACTTCGCCAGACTCGATGGCTCTGACACGTCCGCCGTGTGAGCACATCACTGCCAGATTTTTCAGTTTGCCCGCGGAGATGGCCTCTCCAATCTTGCCACGCACTCCTGAGGAACGAATTCCGGTCACCGTACCATCCTCAATCATCGGAACAATCGGATCGTGTGCTTTTCCCAGAGAACTTGCACAGATCGTAATATTCTTAACTCCCATCTTATGAATCTCTTCCATGACCATATTCACGATGTAGTCGCCCTCGCGGAAATGATGGTGGAAGGAAATGGTCATGCCATCTTTGATCTCACACTTCACCAGTGCCTCATGAATGTTCTCCACGATCTTGCTTCTGTTCGGATCCATCATGGCATGAGCCTTCGGAGCTGCTTTCTTATACTCGTGATTATCGTAAGCGTAAGCGCCCTTGAATGCTTCCTTACCGGTTACCTTTAATACCTCTTCCGGGATTTCTCTTCCTACTGCATTGATCATCTTATAAATCCCCCTCATATACGCCTGATGCTTTTGCCAGAGCAATTGTTCTCTTTGCTCCATCGTAGAATGCGATATCGATCATCTTGCCGTCTACGGTAAATACGCCGATACCCAGTGCCTTCTTCTCATCGATCTCTTTTACGACCTTCTCTGCGAAGATGATCTCCTTCTGGGTCGGAGTGAAGATCTTATGAACAACATCGATCTGACGCGGGTTTACGAGGGATTTACCATCGAAGCCCATCATCTTGATCATCTTGACCTCTTCCTCAAACACATCCATAGCATCCAGGTTGGTGAAGACGGTATCCCAGCACTGTACACCAGCTGCTCTTGCAGCGATGATCATCTGCTGTCTTGCGCCCTGCAGCTCCACACCGGTTCCGGTGATCACGGTCTGCAGATCCTTGGTGTAGTCACCGCCGGAAAGAGCAATACCGATC
>NZ_DBFCCJ010000074.1:0-2350 GCF_048380235.1 Ventrimonas sp.
CTTGGACTACAGGGCTGGTTGGACGAAGATGAGCAGACCATCAAAACCATTGGTGTCCGGGTAGCGGCACAGGGAGAGTATGCGGTCCGGCAGACATTTGACGGAGCGGTTTGGATCGGGTCCAAGGACTACCGAGAGGCCAGCTGGAAGGATTTCGCCGGATTTGCCCATACCCTCAAATTAGGCGGCTTTACCGTTTATACCCGCTTGCCGGGTCCTGTTCCAGAGGAGCAATCAGCGCAGAAAGCAAAGCTGGAGGCCCTCTCCGCCATGGTACAGATCAGCTGGAAAGAGCCAGAGAATAAGGCGGCGAAAGCGCAGAAATACAAGTTATCCAAGCCGACTGAACCAGTGCTCACCTTTACCAGCTTCAACTTCAAGCTGGCGGTTATGGAAGTCCTGATGTACGAGAAAGGCTTACTGGCTCCTAAACTGGATGCACATGAGTTTGCCAGAGAGTATAGCCGACGCAAGATCGACATTGACGCGGAAGGGTATGAACCCATCCCAGAGATTCGGAAGTGGCTGGAGAAATACCCTGTCCCAGAGCGGCTGGCCCCGGAGGTCACAGAAATTGAGATGGATGGCGGCAGCGAGATTTATACCCAGCTCTGTCCGTTCTGGGATGGCGAGGATGGAGCCTTTGATCTTAATACCATTACGGAGGCGGAACTGCGCCAGTTCCCCAATCTCAACCATATTACTCTCATGTCCTCCAAGCCGGAACAGGTGCTGCCGGTTCTGGAACGGTGCAGTATCAAGGTAGACTTGCTGTGAGGTGAAAGCATGAAAGCGAAACTAAAAGTGATAAAGGACTGGGAGTTCGAGGAATTTGAACTGACGGGAACTTCCTTCAAATACAGCCCGACTGGATGCAAAGGTATGGTGGCCCGCAGCGAGGATGAAATTGTGTTTTGGACCTATCATCTCGCGCAAAAGTGCAGCGGCGTTTTGTGGGTCAAAGGCGAAGTTTCCAGGTGGATTCCCAGCCCGGAGCCGAAAGAGCAGCAAGATGTTTGGGAAGATCCTGTCTTGCTCTCATGCGACAGAGGAATACTGTTGGTTTGCCCGGCCAGTAAATCCCTTTGGTGGATGCCGCAGATGGATGGAGAGTGGATTCCGATCCCCATGGATAACTGGTGTGCCCAGGGTATTCCCAAGCCGGTAGCAGTCACCGGAAGCCAGGGCGTTTTCCCTATTGTGTGCCGAGTGGACAACTCCGCTGATGCGACCAACAGTTTTACCAGCCTGACGGTAGACCTTGAAACCATGACTGCACACTGGGCAGAAAGCGGCTCTTGTGTATACAGCAAAGCAGGAACCCGACAGACCCATTTGGCGGCAGTAGAGCGTGCTGGCGGAAATTTTGCCCAGGCAGACTTTCACTACAACTATCCTATGATTGGCTCTATACTGGAACAGAATGGACAGTTTTATGCCTTTTTGGAAAGCAGCACCATCAATCCGGCAGGTCTTTCTCTCATGGGCTACTATTGGTATCTGGAACTGGAGGAAAACGGACTATTCAAAAAGAAACTGTGGGGCAAAGATAATTTAAGCCGCCTGCCCGGAAAACACGGGATGCGCGGAAAATTCTCCGGTGACAGGACTTGCCTGATCCTGTCTCCCATTTTTAAGAATGATGACTGGAAGGGTAAACAAAAGGTGCTGCGCCTTTCAGATTTGGTGCTGATCGACCTTGCCATGCCCCGTGGATACGCTTCCTTCCATGTGCTGGATGTATGGGGAAACCGGGCATTTCTCAGCGATGAGAAAAACAAGCTGGTTCTTTGTGAAATGACCTTGGAACAGTTATGAGGTAAACCAATGGAATTATTTGCAAAAAGAATGACTTGGGAGCTGGACAATGAGGAAGGACTGTCCTGCCTGTCCTTTGAACTGGAGGATGGCTACTTTACACTCTCCCGCAAGACCGGCGCGGAAACACTCCGCTTGGAAATGAATGATCCAGCCAATGGTCAGTTGATTGACCCGGACTGTTTTGAATATGCCCTTGATAATACCAGGTTTCGTCTAAATATCGTGCGGAACAACCGAAAAGTTCTGCGGTATCTGGAAGAACACCACATCAACACGGAGTTGTATGGAGAAATCGTCCTTCACTACACTCCTCTCAGCAAGCCACAGCTTGAATCATTATCTGCCGTGGTTCTCAGACTGTTTTTCGGTGAACTGCTTTTTTAGGCGGAAACAGAAGTGTCGTTGGCAGAAATCATGCGAGGGGATAACTATGGTTAAAATTCATCGTATTTGGTTCAATACGGAGAGAATGGACAGAGAGGATCACTACAAAATCACATTATTCAGTCGCCCTCGTGTATCTATTCAT
>NZ_DBFCCJ010000075.1:0-49440 GCF_048380235.1 Ventrimonas sp.
GGCTCTCCTTTCTGTTAAATAATACGTTCTCGTTGCAATGAACTTTAATTTTTTACAACTCAAACTACCTTTGTTTACTTTCTCTCCAGATAATGTCCGTATATCAAAAAATCCGCTTTGCCGTCGTCCGAAAACGAAATATCCTTTTCCCTGATATGAGACTTTATCGAATAACCGATAACCTTTTACCAGATATGTGGCTTGATTCTGTTTCCGTATTCCACCCTTCAAAACTGTTAGTTTGTGAATCTGACGGTTATGACAACGGACCTTCTTTTGATAGTAATACTCACCGTTTGAAGATGCCTCTGGATTACCACTGATACATCTTGCGTCAACATAGTGCTCTTTTGGCAAGTTATACGCAATACGAGTATGTTTCGTGATATATCCGTATGTGTTATGCACTGGGGTACCAACTGGTTCGTACTGTTGCTTTAGTGCTTCGTAGAAAGCCCATCGCATAATTCCCATAAATGCAGCATCCTTAAATCGCATGCCGCGTTTAATGGCCTTTGGCAATTGTACGGTACCTTTGTGGTAACCGGTATGGCAGGTCTCACATAGTGTAATCAGATTGTTCGGGGCATTGCCCCCAGTCTTACGACTCTCAATATGGTGCACATTCAGAATTTTGTCCTTGGACTTACCCTTACAGCACTGGCAGGTATGGCCGTCACGGAATAAAACATATTCCCTGACGTTCCAGAATTCTAGCTGATCACCTTGCTGATATTCCGCGCCCTGGATATCCGGGTTCTTGATCTTCTGGATATCAAAGGAAGCTGTCTCAACCATTATCCGGCTTATCGGAAGCATCTTACAAATATTTTCTACAACGGTAAGATGTGTCCCGATCTTTTGTCGGATTGAAGGTGCTAACCAGCCATTTCCACGTCTCCGGTTATTAAATTTTGCCTGACGATACCTGGTTTTCCTGTTACGTCTCCCACGGCGAAGTTCCCGTCTGGACGATAATAAATCTACGATATCGTTTCTCAGTTCTACATCTACCTCATATAACACTTTGATTTTTGTGGTTGTCGATACTCCGATATGTTTGCTTCCGGCATCAATTCCAAGAGAAATTTCCTGTGTTTGATGTCCGGAATCATAATTCAGTTGTATTGTAAACGGACACCGTTTGATTACTTTGGCCTGGCCTGACTGTAACATCAGTCGGACCTTACGATGCCTGTCGGTAGGCATCAGTGGTTGTCCGTTTTTATCTAATACGTATACCATAACAGGCACTCTTTTCTTAAATTGGTGTGTCAATGCTTTAAGCCGGCCACACCTGCCGTAATGATACCTTCGCCAATGTTAATGAGAGGTTTTGCTGCATGCGGCACTGTCTCGTCCCATCAAGACTGTTTAACCACATACCGTAGAGCTGCAAGCTAGGTATAACACCTGCAGGTACCTATTTACGTAATCTAATGATTACACATTCTCTCCTAACGTAGTGCTCGAAACACTTAAGCTAGTCAATCAGGCTTTTACAAGCCCCCACTTCAAGCCGTTAGGCTAAGTGGTGGGTAATTGACGCATCTGTCCTTTCTTTAGCGGTCACGCTTTCCGTCTGCTCCGACATGTCCGCCGCCCGGAATATTTACATCCGTTGCCATAGTGCCGCTCTTTAAGAAGTAATACTCTGCGTCATCAATGGTCTTCCAGCCGTTTTTAACTGCCTTGCCATTCTCGGCAAAGTAATACCACTTGCCTTCCTCATTCTGATACCAGGAATTGGTCACCATTCTGCCATCCTTGCCCAGATAGTACATATCCTTGTTCTCATTATAAACCTGGTCTTTCAGGATCAGACCCTTTGCATCCACACGATACCATGCATCTCCGTCTGCTACCCAGCAGCTGGCAGCCATAGTGCCATTTCCCTGTACCCAGTAGGACGCAGCGATGGTCTTGCCCTCTTCGGTCGCAAAATCCTTATTGCCTACCTGATAGGTAAGTTCGCCGGATTCATCGTTGCTGACCAGAGTGTTGATCCAGGTATTTCTTGCCACGGTTCCGTCCTCCTGGTAATAATACCACTCACTGCCAACCTTGCCCCAGCCTGCCGCAAAAGCCGCAGTGGTAGATAACGTAGCCATCGCCAGGCTCAGCGCCATAACCTTAAACATATTTTTCTTCATAACGATCATTCTCCTTTTTCCGTCAGAACACTCTTACTGCTATAGCTTATGATACCTTTTTCCAATGGCATTTGTCAACGAATTTGCCGGGCGATTATCTGACGATTTTCTTTCAATTCCTGGTATTCTGTGTTATAATCTTTCATATTACGAAGACGGGGGAATATTATGGGAATTCAGCTTGATCGAGTCATCAACGAAAACTATGAAAAACTGAATACAGTGGACCAACATATTCTGCAGTTTGTTCAGGCCAATCTGGAATCATGCAAAAAAATGAATATTGCGGATCTGGCCAAACATTGCAGTGTTTCCACCGCAACCATCCTTCGCACAGCGCAAAAGCTGAACTTCAGCGGCTACAGCGAATTCAAATATTTTCTGCGTTCTGATTCCGCAGAGAATGCAGAAGTTCTGAACCTGATTGAGATTCTGAATCAGGATATCTCGCAGACAACGAAACTCTTCCTCCAGAACAGTCAGGTTCTGGATATCTGCCGGCTGATCGAACAGTCCAGCCGGATTTATGCCTATGGAACAGGACAGGGCCAGCGCCTGATGCTCCAGGAACTGGCCCGTTGTTTCTTGAATGTAAATAAAAATATCGTGATTATTCCGACTCACACCGAGTTGAAAATCGTTAAAAAGTACATGCGGCCGGATGACCTTTTATTTGTTGCATCCTGGTCCGGCAATATCGAAAAATACCGCGAGACCCTGCTGAATCTCAGTCTCATGAAGATTCCGCTGGTTTCTGTCACAACCATGTCCAACAATGAGCTGGCTGAGATTTCTGCCTACAATCTCTATTACCAAAGTACAGCTGTCAATAAGGAGATGAACATCAACCGTTCTTCCTATCTGACCCTGCACCTGGTTCTTCACCTGCTGTACGATCAGTATATCAATTATCTGAATCAGCCGGAAGATTCTTCACATGCATAGCCTTGCCCTTTTCTAACAGGAACGGGCGCAGATACGCGACTGTGGAACACATCGGCAGTACGTCCGGATGCAGCTGGATTCCCAGTACCTGTTCCAGATAGTTTCTGCGTTTCTCAATCCGTGCCCAGAGTTCCGGCTCTTCTTTCCGGATTTCCATGCGCAGGGATTCATCTGCCAGCGCGATTGTACTTTCCGCGCTGGTTCCCGCATAGCCGGGAACCGATGGAATGATATCCGTCTGCAGCATCATTCCGCTTTCCAGGATTTCCTCACTCGCCTCATAAACCGGAGAGGACATCCATTCTTCATCTGCCGTCAGATGTCCCGGACAAAGTGACCAACGGTATTTCTCTTTCGGCAGCACCTGCTCAATCAGGTCATACAGTTCCCCGCCGCTCATTCCGCAGCGTATTTCCTCCAGCCAGATCACCATCGCATGATAATATGGCTTTACTACCTGTTCCAGATAATCCCTCGACTCTTCCGGCAGTTCCTGTGCACTGCGAACCGCATAACCGCAGCGGGAGGAAAGTCCTCCGCGATATCCGACTGTCAGGCTGATGGGATCCCCCGGCTTCACTTCTTTGTCCATAGGATAAAGGTTTGCTTTCTCAAATCGTTTTCCTGCCGCGGCAATGGTCACTACACTGTTTTTCTGACCCAGCGCCTGCAGGTCTGCCCCGAGTTCTGTTTCCTTTACTCCAATGTCCAGATGATCCATTGCTTTTAATATGCAGTCTGAAGCCAGCGCCGCGCCAAACTCATAATGGGCCAGTTCATTGGCTGTATTGATGCATCGCACACCCTTATTTCCAATAAAAACATCTGCTGCATTCCCCACGGTTCCATCCGTTCCCGCGATTTCCCGAACTGCCTCCACAATATAGAACGGCACATCAAACAACTGCCGGTTATCCAGAATCCGGCTGGTAAAATGCTTCCATCCGGCAATTCCGATCCGGCTTCCGCTTTTCAGTCCGGCCTTCTGAAAACAGTCCGTGAGACTGCATTCGCCGATCATCGGCTGATTGGGCAGGGAAAAAAACGGAACATGAACAGCCTGGGCTTTGATCCTGGCGCAGGATACTTTATTCAGGTTTTCATTGCCCATCAGCATGGTATGATGCCCGTTTCTGTTCAAAACCAGCAGCGCCTCCTCAAATCTTGGAAGGAATCCCGTAAGATAGGCAAAATTCTGCCCATGTTCCAGATCCCCGTAAACCACCAGGGAATCCAGGTTTTCTTCTTCCATGCGTGCCATCACTGCCGCGCAGCGCTTCTCCATGACCTCATCGCTGATCAGAACCGGGACTCCGGTACAATCCGGTTCAGGAGGTGTCACGGTTCCATAGCAAATCTGTCCAGCTTCTCTCATTTTTCTTCCTCTTTGCCCAGTTCCATGATCAGATTCAGCAGAACATCAGCGCCTTTCTTCACATCTTCGTATTCACTCCATTCCTCCGGACAGTGTGAAACGCCGCCATTCCGGCTTGGAACGTAGATCATATTCGTATCCGCGAAGTCTGTCATGATCATGGAATCATGTCCGGTTCCATTGTTGATGATGCAGTGGCTGTAACCCAGCTCATCACAGATGGTTTCCATTTTCTTTACATTTTCCCAGCACATAACACTCGGCCCCGTCGGATTCGGATAATTGATCCGCCGAATTTCTTCCAGATCACAGGTAATGCCATACTGCTTTGCAACCTGGTCCAGAAGCTCCTGAATCATATGTTTGAAATCCGTCTTCTCAATGCATTCTTTGGAGAATGTGCGAATCTCAATCTTTCCTTCCACCAACTCCGGTACAAACTGATTGGAGTTCGGCGTGATATCCAGCTTGCCCACCATACCGGTCACATCCGGTCCAAGAGCCCTGATCTGCTCATCAAACATGGTGATAAAACGGGCTGCTGCAACCAGTGCATCCTTCCGGTTGTCCATCGGAGCGGTAGAATCCGCAGTCTGCCCGTGGAAACGGATCGTATAGCGTCCGATTCCGGCCAAGTATTTGATCAGGCCGATCTCCATATTTTCGCGGTCCAGAACCGGTCCCTGTTCCACATGCATTTCCACAAAATTTTTGATGGATTCAGGCGCACGCTTTGCAGATTCCAGATCCGGAACCAGTCCGTACTCCTTCATGGCCTCCAGCTTTGTCTGTCCAAAGCGGTTCTTCACCGTCTCCAGCTCTCCCATCGTCATGGTGCCCACCATCGCGCGTGAATTGGAAACTCCGGTGCAGGGGCCAAAGGTGGCCCCCTCCTCTGCATTCATCAGGATCAGCTCCAGCGGATAATCATTTTCATATCCGCATTCATGGAGCACCCTCATCGTTTCCAGTGCTGCAACACTGCCTGCCGCACCGTCAAAAGCGCCTCCGTTTACCACGGAATCATAGTGGGATCCAAACATGACAACCGGCGCGTCTTTTAGCTTTCCCTCTTTTCTTCCGAACAGCGTTCCAAATCCGTCCTCATAAATCTGAAGCCCCAGTTTTTTCATTTCTTCCTTGAGATATTCCTTGGCCATCTTATCTTCTTTGGAATAAGAAGACCGTGTCACACCATGTCCCGGTGTGGAAGTATAGGTTGCCAGTACCTCCAGGTCATGCTGTATTCTCGCCTTATTTGTTTTCATATTTTCTCTTCTCCCTGTATGGCTTTTAGTTGATTTTTACATCAATTCCCTGATGTTCCTTAAGATTCTGATGTGCTGCATTTACATTCACAGCTTTATTCGGGAAGATCAGGATTACCACTGGATCAAATCCTTTTGACTGGATCAGTTCCCGGTCAAATGTAATCAGCTTTTCTCCCTGTTTTACTTTCTGTCCCTGTTTTACAAAGGCCTTAAAGCCTTCCCCTTTCAGCTTCACGGTGTCAATGCCAATATGGATCAGCACTTCATCTCCGTTTTCTGTTACGATGCCGACTGCATGATTTGTTTCAAAGCAGGCTGCAACTGTTCCGCTCCACGGTGCGTATACGGTATCACTTTCCGGAATGATGGCAAATCCATCCCCTACCATCTTCTGGGAAAATGCGGTGTCTTTCACTTCCGTGATCGGAATCAGGGTTCCTGCTACCGGAGCCTCAAAGCCTGCGTGCTTTTCTGCCGCACTGCCCCCTGCTTTTTTCACAGCACGCTTCAGTTCTGCTGCTGCCTTCTCAACCTTTGCGCCGTATACAACCTGGACATTCTCCTCATTGATGCGGATCAGTCCAAGTGAACCGGTTGCCTTTAATGCCTTTTCATTGACTTTCGCGGAATCCTTCAGAATCAGTCTGAGACGGGAAATACAGTTATCGATCTCAACAATATTTTCTTTTCCGCCAAGTGCTTCCATGATTGCAGCGCCAAGTTCGGTAATCTCTTCATTATAGTCCACTGCATCCGACTCGTCCTCGCGGCCCGTAGTCTTGATATTAAACTTCACAATCGCCCACTTAAATACATTGTAGTAGATCACCGCGTAAACCAGTCCTACTGCCACATTCAGGATCCATTTGGTCTGCGGTCCGCGAAGCACACCAAACAGCATGAGGTCAACCAGGCCGCCGCCTGCGTTACCGATGCAGACACCCAGGAAGGTGTTGATCAGGAAAGACGTACCTGCCATAAATGCATGGAAGACCCATAAAAGCGGCGAAATAAAGATAAAGGAAAACTCAATCGGCTCGGTGATGCCGGTAAAGAAACTGGTCAGGCCAGCTGCCAGTAAAATACCTTTTGCTTTTTCACGATTCTGCGGATATGCAGTTTTATACATTGCGTAGCATGCTGCCGGAAGACCAAATACCATGAACGGATGAGTTCCCTGTGTCAGGAAACGGGTTGCCTGACGCATAACATCCATATCCGGATTCTGCTGCATCAGCAGAGTATTGAAGATATTCAGTGCGCCGGATACCTGCTGGCCGTCGATCTCTGCGGTTCCTCCGATCGGAGTGAAACGGATCAGCTGGTTCAAAATGTGATGCAGTCCGGTCGGGATCAGCAGACGCTCCAGGAATCCGTAAATAAATGTGCCAAATGCTCCCGCAGATGCAAGAAGATGACCGAAACCATTGATGATTACGTTAAATACCGGCCATACAAAGAACATAAGCAGGCCTAAGAACGGAATCGTCACAACCATCATGATCGGAACGAAACGCTTGCCGCTGAAGAAGCTGAATGCTACCGGAAGCTGTGTCTCATGGAAACGGTTGTGGATCATTGCGGTCCAGAGACCAACAATGATACCGCCAAAGATGCTCATACGGTAGGTAAAGATACCCATAACCGTGTCATAGGCCGCGTTCTGCTGTGTTGCCTCCAGCAAGGAATACCCCTGTCCCATCAGATAGTCAATGCTGACTGTATCTGCTGTAATTCCTTTCAGGCTTAAGAAGAAGCGGATTGTGGTATGAAACAGTGCAAAGCCAATGATGGATGCAAATGTTGCCACTTCACGGTCTTCCCTTGACATACCCTGTGCCACAGACATACAGAACAGAATCGGAAGAAGACCAAACAAGGCGCCTGCCAGCGCATTTACAAGACTGACAAAATTGTTTACAAACGCTACATCCTGAAGTACATTACCAAATACATTCGGATTCTGCAGTGTTGATGCAAGTCCTAATAATAAACCGGCTGCTACAATAATGGATAATGGCCCCATCAAAGATTTTCCCAGCTTTTGTATAAATGTTTTCATTTTACCCTCCATTTCATTATATTTGCGCGCAAAATCATTTTAATGATAAATAGAGCATAACAAACCGTCAGCCGGAAGTAAATATGCAGACAGCATTCTGACTCATCCTGCCGTCTTCTGACATTTTTTACATTTTATGAAACTTTTTACAGGGGAATAACAATTTGAAAGTAATACCAATATAGGTCCGAAGCCGGTTATTCCGGCATACCGCTGCGCAAAATATGGATATTGTGTTCGGACGATGCAGCTGACAGATGTTTGCGGATAGTCGGACAAGATGTCCGCCTACTTCAAACACCAGTCGCTGCATAGCCGGACACGTATACCCATATTTATGCTCCGCGGAATCCCGGGATAACCGGCTTCTACTGTATTGGCCTCACTAAGAAAAGATAGACACAGCCAGAACGATATTGATAAAAGCCTGAAATTTCAGCTTTATCAGTACCGCTCCGATTGTGTCTTTTATTGTAGTAGAATAGCCAGGAAAGCAGAAGCAGGACGGGGTGGTATCCTGCGCAGCATAAATAGAAGTGCAATGTGTCCGGCTAGCGACTGACGTTTTCGGGAGGCGGACGGTCAGTCCGACTGTCCGCAAACGGCTGTCAGCCACATCGTCCGAACACGGCACTTCTATTTTGCGCAGCGGGATACCGCCCCGGCCTGCTTCGGACCTTTCATGAACATGATTTAAATTTTTAGTCGAGCTCGTCTTCTCCTACGATCTCGTCAAACTCCTGGTCGTCCAGAAGCTCATCGAATGCGTCTGCAACTACCTCGTACTCGTCATCGTCCTCAATGTTGTCCAGGCTCGGATTGCCGTCTGCGTCTTCCTCGTAGCGATATAAGTATACCTCGCCCTCGTCTGCCTCTGCACCCTCGGTCGGGAGCAGTGCGATATAGTCACGGTCGCCTGCCTCAAAGATGGTGAGCACAACGCACTCTACCTCGCTGCCGTCATCTAAGGTCAGGGTAACAGTCATCTCCTCCTGCTCTAAATCCATCTCTTCGTTCTGGTTCTTTGCCATAAAAATGTACCTCACTTTTAAAATTGGTTTTCAATGGTTTCGTCTGGTAAACATATTACCTCTCCACTTTATCAGATAGCTGACGCAAAAGCAATAACTAAAATTCGATTCCCCTGCGGGCCGGAATTCCTTTCTCATAGGGGTGCCTGCGCATACAGATTTCAGATACATAGTCTGCCAGTTCCAGAAATGTCTCTGACGGATTCCGCCCGGTCAGCACAACCTCCAGCTTTTCAGGCCTGTTCTGCAGAAATTCTACAACCGACGTTTCCCGCACCATACCGTAATTGCAGGAGGCCAGAATCTCATCCAGGATCAGCAGGTCGTACTGTCCCTGCACAGCTTCTTTTGCCGCAGCCTCAAACCGGCTCTGATAATAGAGGGCGGCTTCCTGCTTCTGTTCTTCGGTCATGCGAAACACAAAGCCGAAGGTACGGTCACAGGGGGTTACGGTAATGCCGGGAATGCTTCGGAGCACTTCCACTTCCCCGGAGTTTTCGGTCTTCAGAAAACGTATCACCAGGACTTTCATGCCACAGCCTGCTGCACGGACCGCCATTCCCACGGCTGCGGAGGTTTTTCCCTTGCCGTCACCGCAATAAATGTGAAGCAGACCCTGTCTGTTTTTCTCCATCACCGCACCGCCTTTCTGTTATAGCTTCCCGCAGCTCCATTCTGCTGCGGCCCAGGCCTGAACTCCCCGGGCGGTGCGCCATCGGGATACAGGTATTCATCAATGAATCTTGACCTCTCCTGGGGCTTTCCGTACCGTTCCTTCGTGTAATAGACATGGAGACGGTCTTTGGCCCGGGTCATGGCCACATAAAACATGCGACGTTCCTCCTCTAAGTCTGCCACCAGCACGGCCTTATGATGGGGCGTTACCCGCTCATTGGCGTCCATGATGTAGACCACCGGAAACTCCAGGCCCTTGGAGCTGTGCATCGTCATGAGTGCCACACAGTTCAAATCCCGTTCGCCCAGGTTCTGGGCCTGCTGCTTTAGCTGCTCGCCGTACTCCTCCATGTGGAGAAGCCAGGCCTCCATAGTCTTATAGCCGGATGCGCTCTCCTGGATCTGGTCTGCCAGTTCAAACAGCTCTTCCGGCTTCATGCGCCGGTATTCCGCGTAATCCTTCAGATATTCATCATAGCCGATGGCCTTGCGGATATAATTCACTGCCGCCACCGGCGCCAACTTCTTTAAGATTTTCAGATCATACTCCAGATCCTCGATCCGCTCCACCATCCAGTCCTTCGCCCTGTACCAGGATTTCACACTGTCCCAGGAAATGACGGCTCCGTCCAGCGCTTCCCGGCTGATGTAACGCTTCGGCCGGTTGATGATGCGCAGGGCATCGGCCCGCTTTGCCTGGTGCTGTTCCGCCAGCGGATCTGCCGCCATGCGGATGTAGGTCAGAAGATCCTGGGTGATCCAGTGCTCGTAAATGTTTGGCAGGGCATCCCGCATCTGAAACGGAATGTTGTATTCCATCAGCCGCTCCATGAGAAGCCGCGGTTCCAGATTGGTGCGGTAGAGCACCGCAATATCCGAATATGGATATCCCATCTGTACATAATCCTGGATTTCCTTCACGATCTTGCGGGTCTCCGCCTGGGCATCGGCAAAGCCAGCGGTAACCACCGGCTTTCCCGCACCTCTCGCAGCCCGGATTTCCTTGTCAAACCTGGTCTTGTTATGCCGGATCAGTTTTCCGGCGTCATCCACAATGTTTGAAGTAGAGCGATAGTTTATCCCCAGAAGTGTCCGTTTTGCCTGGGGATAATCCTTCTCAAAGCCCAGCATGATCTCCGGCTTTGCGCCCCGGAACCGGTAGATGGACTGGTCATCATCGCCCACAATAAACAGATTATTCCCGGGCGCTGCCAACATCCGGACTATCTCATATTGTACCCGGTTGATGTCCTGAAATTCATCGATCAGAATATACCGGTACTTGTTCTGCCACGCCGCCAGAATGTCCTTTCGCTGGGTAAACAGCTCATAGCAGAGTACCAGCATATCGTCAAAATCCAGAAGCCCTTTGTCCATCATGGCCTTCTCATAGCCCTGGTACAGCTTCTTAAACAGCTCCTCCGAACAGTTTTTGGAATAATAGTAGTCCAGATTCATCATCTCGCCCTTTACCAGGCTGATCTCGGTGAGGATCTGGGACGTAAATTCTGCCTCGTCCTCCACATCCATGCGGAGTTTATCTACCAGCTCCCGGATGATCCGGGTGCGCTGCTCTTCCCGGGCAATGTTAGATGCGTCATAGCGGTAGGCACGCTTTAAAATAGAAAAAAATACCGCGTGAAACGTACCAAAGCTGACGGGGAGCCTGCGCCCCTCCATCAGCTTTTCAAATCGCTGCCTCATTTCCTGCGCAGCGGCTTTTGTAAATGTAATCACCAGGATGCTGCCCGGCTCCACTCCGCACTGCTCCACCAGATACTTGACCCTGTGGGTAATAACGGTCGTTTTGCCTGATCCCGGTCCTGCCAGCACCATCATCGGGCCTTCCCGATGATGGATTGCCTGCAGCTGTGCCTCATGAAACGCCATGTATGCGGTTCCTTTCTTATGCGTTCACTGCTCCGAGCAGCTCAATACCCTTGCGGATACGCGCCAGAGACTCATCCTTTCCAAGTACTTCCATGATCTCGGTCGCGCCGGCCGGAGTCATCTGCTTTCCGGATACTGCGGTACGGATCGGCCACATTACAAAACCGGTCTTGTAACCTTTCTCAGATACATAAGCAGATAATGCAGCGTAAAGAGCGTCGTTGGTGAAGTCCTCCTGGGCTTCGAGGATCGGCAGCACATCTTTTAATACCTCAAGGGAATTCTCGGAATTGGTCTTCATCTTCTTATGGGTGTACATTGCCACATCATATTCCGGCAGCTCCTGGAAGAAATCTACCTGTGCAGCAATGTCCGGGAAGATCTCGATACGGGTCTTGACCATGCCTGCGATCTTCTTCAGATCCAGTTCTTTGGTGATGGTAGCCTTTAAGTACGGTTCTGCCAGCTCATAGAAGCGGTCTGCATCCATAGCCTTTAAGTACTCGCCGTTCATCCATTTTAACTTGGTGATATCGAATACAGCCGGAGACTTGCTGATGTTATGGTAGTCAAATGCCTTTACCAGCTCCTCTAAAGAGAATATCTCCTGGTTATCGGTCGGGGACCAGCCCAGCAGTGCCACATAGTTGACAACTGCCTCGGATACAAACCCCTGGTCGATCAGATCCTCGAAGGAGGAATGACCGCTTCTCTTGGAGAGCTTCTTGTGGAACTCATCGGTGATCAGCGGGCAGTGTACATAGACCGGGATCTCCCAGCCGAACGCGTCATACAGACGGTTATACTTCGGAGAGGAGGACAGATACTCATTGCCGCGCACCACATGGGTGATGCCCATTAAATGGTCATCCACTACGTTTGCAAAGTTGTAGGTCGGATAGCCATCGGACTTGATCAGGACCATATCATCCAGCTCAGAGTTGTCTACGGTGATGTCTCCGTAAATCTCATCGTGGAAGGTAGTGGTTCCCTCAGTCGGGTTATTCTGACGGATGACATACGGCATGCCTGCTGCCAGGTTTGCCTCTACCTCTTCCCTGCTTAAGTGGAGGCAGTGCTTGTCATAGGTCATGATCTCTTCTCCGTTAACGGTCTTCTTTAAGGAGTTTAAACGCTCCTGGGTACAGAAGCAGTAATAGGCCTCGCCTTTTTCTACCAGCTTCTTTGCGTATTCCAGATAAATGCCGGCTTTCTGGCGCTCACTCTGTACATACGGGCCGCAGCCTCCGTCCTTGTCCGGGCCTTCATCGTGAACGAGTCCGGTCTCCTCCAGGGTACGGTAGATAATCTCGGTAGCGCCCTCTACATAACGCTCCTGGTCGGTATCCTCAATACGCAGAAGGAAATCGCCGCCCTCATGCTTTGCGATGAGGTATGCGTACAGCGCGGTTCTTAAGTTACCTACATGCATACGGCCGGTCGGGCTCGGTGCATATCTTGTTCTGATCTTTGTCATGATAGAAGCTCCTTTGTTGATATATGAATTTTTTGATTAACCAATTTTGTAACTGCCGTCACCCTTTCCGGCAAAGCTTCCGGAGAAGAGCACCTTTGCGGCCTCAATAAGATATGCGGTGTCACGGCTTCCTGCTGTCTCATAGCTGGAATGCATGGCCAGCTGCGGCAGGCCGATATCTACCGTGTTCAGCGCTACCTGGGTACCGGAAATATTTCCCAGGGTGGAGCCGCCCAGAATGTCAGAGCGGTTTAAAAATACCTGGTACGGAACCTCTGCCTTCTCGCAGATGGTCTTGAATACCGCTGCGGATACGGCATCGGTGCAGTACTTCTGGTTTGCGCTGTACTTAATGACAATGCCCTGGTTTAAATACGGGCGGCTGGTCGGGTCAGCCTTGTCCGGCTGGTTCGGATGGATGGCATGGGCATTGTCTGCGGATACCATGAAGCTGGATGCCAGCGCGGTCAGATATTCTTCCCCGGTGCGTCCCATGCCGGTATTGATGCGGCGCAGGACATCCTTTAAGAAGGTGGATTCTGCGCCCTGCTTGGTTCCGCTGCCAACTTCCTCGTTATCGTATACACAGTGAACAGCTACGCTGTCCTTCGGCTCTGCTGCTAAAAATCCCTTCAGGGAAGAGAATGCGCACTGCAGATCGTCTAAGTGCGGGCTTGCCAGAAACTCACCATCCGCGCCCAGCAGGGTACCTCTCATGCGGTTATATAAGAATAAGTCGGTATCCAGAATATCCTCTGCCTTCACACCGGCCTCTTTTGCGATCAGCTCGGTAAAGCAGCCCTTCACCTGCTTTTCTGCTGCCTCACAGAACAGCGGGAGCATATCCTTCTGCGGGTTGAACGCATATCCATCGTTCACCTGACGGTTCATGTGGATAGCAAGATTCGGAATGATCATGAGATCACGGTCTGCATTTACCAGCCTGGTGGCGATGCCGTCAGCGGTTCGCACGATCACACGGCCTGCTACGGAAAGCGGACGGTCCAGCCAGGTGGAGCAGATCATGCCGCCGTATTTCTCCACATTCAGCTTTACATACTGGTTCTCCACCTCGATCTCTGCATTAGCCTTGATCTTAAAGACCGGAGAATCACTGTGGCTTGCCATGATCTGAAAACCGGTAAAGTCTTTTTTCGGAATGAAAAACGCGATCAGGGCAGAATCATTTCTGGTGACATAGTAGCCACGGCCGGCCTCCAGCTTCCATTTCTCCCCCTCATACAGGCGGGTGCAGCCGGCCTCCTTTAGCATCTCGCACATGTTTGCGGTTGCGTGGAACGCACTCGGGCTGTGATCCAGAAACGCAAGCAGCTCTCTGTTGGTCTCGTCAAAGTTTAAATTTGCCTTGCTCATGATAATACCTTCTCTAAATCCTTTCTTAAGTTCTCTACGCTTCCATCCGCGAAGCAGTGACCGTCCATGCCGCAGGCTCTCGCCCCTTTAATATTCATCGGCAGGTCATCAATAAAGTAGCACTCCTCCGGCTTTAATCCAAACCGTCTGAAGAAATGCTCATACATCTCCTTCTGCGGCTTTATGCATTTCACTTCCGCAGAAAAGAGCAGTCCGTCAAAGCATTCCACTGCTGGAATGACTTCCTTATAACAGGATGGAAGGCGGATAGATGCGTTGGAACAGACATAAAGGCCATAGCCCTTTGCCTTTAATTCCCGCACCAGCGCTTCCATCTCTTCATTTTTCCACATGCAGTATTTGTCCCAGTTGTCAAAGCACTGCTTTGCTGCCTCATGAAGACGTTCCGGCAGCCGGGCGCACATTTTTCTGAAGCCCTCTTCTTCGGAAATCACGCCCATATCCAGCAGGACCCACTCTGGTGAATCAAACACCGCCGCACAGACGGCCTTCTGGTCAGCCTCATTGTCTATAAAATGACGGCAGGCCCGCATAGACTCATAATAAATCAGGACCTTTCCCATATCAAATACGATATTTTTGATCATTATCCCTCTCCTTTTATTTTCTGTCAGACTCCCCCGCTTTTTCTTTTCACCTTTTTGCTGTTTTTTCTGCAGCTGACACACTTCCTGCATCAGCGGTCTCCGGTCAGCAGCTTCCAAAGTCCCGGCATATACCGCCGCAGAGTTTTTTCCATCACTGTGCTGATCAGAAGAACCAGAAGCGGCATTACCAGAAACAGGCCAAACGGACCGTACCATTCCGGCACTGCGCCGCCCATCAGCATGGCCGCTCCCTTGTTGATCAGCCGTACAAGGGCAAAATGCACCGCATACAGGAAAAAGCTATGCTTCATAAAATCCTTTGCCTCCGGAAGAGACTTGCCCGGAAGCACCAGCCAGAATCCCGTCACCGCACATAACCGGCAAAGGACAAAGGATGGAACACAGGCCCGCCAGAGCCCGATATAATAAATCGCCGCTGCTGCCAGGAGGCTGAAAAGCCCGGCTGCAAGACGTTTTCCATTTCCCGCGCCCTCCACCGTATCCCGGCAGTAAAGCGCAAGCATGGCTCCGCTTCCATAATAGATCATCGCATCCGGATTCACCGGAAAGCCATCTGGCTTTACCTGCACAAGGATCCAGAAAAACAGCAGAAGCAAAAGGCCGCTCCATACCCGCTTTAACAGCGGATAAAGCACCGGAGCCAGCAGCACCAGCCACAGAAGCTGGTATAAATACCAGAATACATTGTTATAGGTGTGGGCCACCACGGCATCCACCACAGCCGTAAGCGAAAATTCCACAACACCCTTTCCTACCACATCCCCCACCGCAGGAATACGGCTGGCAATGACATAGCTGAGGTAATACAGAAAATTCCACACGATATAGGGGACCAGCAGACTCTTAATACGCCGCTGCCATTTTCCTCTCAGTTTTCCCCAGTCAAAATCCCGGTAAAACCGGTAACCGGAGATCATGAAAAAGCCCGGCACCGCAATCTGCCCGAGCCAGTCTCCGATCCGGTGTTCCAGCACATAGACCATACCGGTGGCTGCCTGATATCCCAGAAACAGCTCCGCGTTGTAGGAATGAACCCAGATCACCAGCAGACTGAGTGCAAAAGAGAACCATGTGACTTTGTTGCGAAATTCTAACTCGGTCATATGATTCCCCCTCGTCTGTCACACATTTTATCAGTCTGCAATCCGAAAACCGGACACCAGATTCATCCGCCTGTTACAATACATCGGAAAAATGCGGGCGCAGCCGCTTAAACACCCGAAGTCCCAGAAGTCCGATCACCAGAGTCACCACCCAGAAGTAGATGCCGAGCTTTGGCCGCTCCCAGAACCAGTTTCCGGTCAGCATGCTGTCCCGGTAGCCTGCTACCACATAGTAGAACGGATTCAGTTTCAGAATTGTCACAAACCATGGTGCCTTGTCAGCAAACATGGTCTCCTGGTACATGATCGGAGTCAGCCACATGCCAAACTGCAGACAGATGCTGACGATCTGCGCCATATCCTTAAAAAAGACATTGATGGCAGAGGTCAGATATCCAAAGGCCAGCGCCAGCATGGCAGCCGCAAAGCTGTAATACAGGATCTGGATCCAGGTTGCCATGGGAAGACGTCCGTAGCACAAAAATACTGCCAGCATGATCCCGGCGAAAAACGCATGCACCAGCATGCAGGAGATCAGCTTGATGATGGGCAGGATCTCTACCTGGAATACAACCTTCTTGACCAGATAACTGTACTCCTGCAGACATCCGGTCACACAGTTTAATGCCTCACTGTAGAAAAACCACGGTACAATACCCGGAATCAGCCACAGCACGTAAGGGACACCCGGAACCGGCGGCACACTCTTAAATCCCACCTGGAAGATGAAGAAATAAATAAGTACCGTAACGATAGGCTGGACCAGCATCCAGACCATGCCGAAATAGGAGCCCACGAAGCGTTTTCGAAAATCTGCCTTTGCCAGATCCCAGATGAGTTTTCGTTTCCTGACGATTTCTTTCATCAGAGAAATTACATAATTCATACGTTAATTTTCCTCATTAAATTTGAAGGTGTCCTTCAGACCACTCCACTTTTTGTCTTTCTCGGAGATGATCAGCTCTACGCCTTCCTCAAACGGCCAGTCAATGCCGATCTCCGGATCATTATAAGCCAGGCCGCCCTCATCGCCCGGATGATAGAAATCGGTACACTTATAGGCAAACTCAGCCTCATCAGACAGGACCAGAAAGCCATGGGCGAAGCCTTCCGGAATATAGAACTGTTTCTTATTCTCTGCAGTCAGCTCTACGCCGAACCATTTGCCGTAGGTTTTGGAGTCTGCGCGCAGGTCTACTGCCACATCAAATACCGCACCGCGGATGGCACGCACCAGCTTGCCCTGCGGATACTGCTTCTGGAAATGCAGGCCGCGCAGTACGCCCTTTACAGACATGGACTGGTTGTCCTGTACAAATACCATGTTCAGGCCAGCCTCTTTGAAATCATTCTGGTTGTAAGTCTCTACAAAGTAACCGCGCTCATCCTTGAATACGGTTGGCTCGATCACATAAAGTCCCTCTATGTCGCAGGATGTCACTTTGATCTTTCCCATTGTTTTCTTCCTCACTTTTCCTTCATATAAAATTTAAAGCCGGATGCACACGATGCTGAACAGGCGCACCAGGGCGTAACCGTTCAGACAGCACATCAGATACAATATACTACGGTTTTTATCCTTTGTCAAAACCACTGTCTGATTTTTCAGCGCCAATAAAAGCACTGGCAGAAATGGCAGGAAATACCGTCCCTGAACACCCAGGATCACCCGGGAGCTGACCGGTGTCCAGGCAATCAGCATAGACAGCATGGTAAGACCAGCGCAGGCCGCACATAAAAATCCGGTCCAGACTCTGTGACGCCCGCTCATGCGAAGCTGCTCTCCCGGGATTTTTAAAGCCAGGCCGGTCAGACACAGGGTAAACGTCCAGACCGCCAGGTACGGCACATCCAGCACCTGATCCAGATTGCCAAGCCAGCCTCCGATCATGGTGATATGCATGTCCTTGGCATTCCAGAGCAGTGTCTGGTAAAACATCCGCACCAGCAGCACAGGATCATGGATGAGAAGGCTCATGCTAAAGCCTGTCTCCCCGGCCCAGGCCACGTAGCTGTCAGCCTCCGTAGCGGCTGCGTAGGTGGCAATAACCTGGCTGTTTACCAGATACATGGCCATGCCCCAGGCTATTCCCACTGCAAAGGCACTGATAAACCAGTTTCGCACCTTGCCGAATTTCTGCATAGGGATCAAAAGGCACAGGCCCAGCATCGGTGCGTAGACCATTTTACAGGGACCTGCCACAGCAGCCAGGACTGCTAACAGCACAATATCCCACGCCCGGACCTGTGCTCTTTCATAGGCCAGATCCAGACAGACTGCCGTCAGCAAAAACATGCAGGACAGGATCATCACATCGTAAGAAAAGGATGCCGCCAGATGCAGGCTCATGGGAAGCACGGCTACACCGAAAAGCACTTCCTTTCCGAAAGGGATCCGCTTCATGGACCAATACAGCATGGCCACAAAGAAGAGCAGGTTGCAGAATCGTCCGAAATAAAGCAGGCTGACGGTGTTCAGGCCCAGAAGTCTTGCCAGGCTGATGCCGATGGCCTGAGGCACATAGGCAAGAGGCGTGGTGGTAACCGGCGGGTAGGTGGAGCTGACATAGGATCCCAGCGCCTCAATCTCTGCGGTGCGCTCCGGAGCGTACTGCCCGTTCAGGCCCAGGCTGTGAAGCAGCTCGTAGGTGGACTCCTCCAGCGTTTCGCCCAGCTTCGCTGCCTGTTCCCGGCTCTCAGCCGTCACCTGCAGATTGCCGTCCTCATCCGGCTCATACACAAAATCCCCGTTCAGGTCTTCTATCCAGGCATCCTGCGCCCGCAAGAGCACCCGGCCATACCGGTCCCGCTGGGGCTGCCCGGTCATCTGTGAAGAAAGCCGGTAAGCGCTGACATAGTGGCTGATCTCATCCGGCGCCGTAAGCGGCGGCAGAACAAAGAGATAAAGGATGCCAAGACCGCCCGTCATAAGCACTGCCAGCTTCGGCAGAGAGCAGGGGACAGCCTTTTCAAGCAGGAAATAGCCGCAGACCGTGGTCAGTACCAGAACCAGCACGATCAGCAGCAGATACCGCCCCATCTGCCAGGAGGCACCGGTCTCATGGATTCCGGCGCGCACATCCAGGCTGTGCCAGGCCGCAGCAGCCGCCAGGCACATGATCCCGGCAATCAGGCTAGTGCTTCTCTTCTTCATATTTTTTCTCCTCAAGCGCCATGGCCTGTACCAGTTCCTTGATCTTGCTTTCCAGCTGGGAGATATGGATGCTCATAAAGAACACCTTTAAAATCAGCACAAAGATCGCAAACAAAAATAAAAAGTTGGTTGTTGCGTAGATTCCCAGAAGACTGGCGCAGGCATCGGCCACCTTCGGAAATACGCTGTATACCACCAGCACCAGGGCCAGCACGATCCAGAAGATCGCGCTCTCGATCTGCATCCGGGACTGGCGTATCTTGCGCATGATCATGGCAAAGGTGCCAAGGGACACCAGGATCAGCGCAATTCGCAGGGTTATGGTCATCATGATTTTCTTCTCCATTTCTTTTCCCAGTAAAGCGGGCTCATGCTGCACCAGAGGATCATCTTCCTTGGGAGCTTCTCATACTGTTTTCCCAGCTTATAGCCGAGATATTTGCAGCCGCTGCTGACCACAAGCTCCGGGATCAGAAAGCCCCGGAAATGCGCCAGCAGATATTTTGCCGTCTGCTTCACCAGGCGGATGCCCTCGCCCTCGGATTTCAGCTCCGCAAAAATCTCCGGGTGCTCTGCCTGGGATACTGCCAGATCAAAGTTCCTGTGAAACTGCTGCATGGGTGTCAGGTTATGGGAATGAACCACCTTTGCCTCCGGCACATAGGCCACCGCGTAACCTGCATCCATGGCCGTTGCCGCGTAGATCATGTCTTCATTAAAAAGTGTGCTGTTCACAAAGCCCTCCAGCTTCCGGAAAATGTCCTTGCGGTACGCACAGCAGACATTGGAAGCAAAGTACGTCTTGATCCCCATGGTTTCCAGATTTTTTTTCGTCTTGACCATGGGCTTATCCGGGTAGTTAAAGGCGCGGGTATAACGCTCGATCGTGCGGCAGTCCTTTGCGGGAAGCTGCCTTGCGTAAGCCACCGCCACGGTCTCACCCTCCGGTCCCTTCTGTTCCAGCCCCCTCAGCAGGTTCTCGATCAGATGCTCATCCTGGGGGACTGCATCATCCGTCATGAATATCATGATATCCGATTCGGAATACCACGCCGCCAGATTACGTGTGCCGCCATGGTCAAACTCTTCCTTCGTCAGATGATGGACCTCCATACCGGGGATATTCCGGTATCCGTCCGCGTTCCAGTAAGATTTTTCTGTATTCATAATGATGATCCGGTTCGGTAGCACCGTCTGCTTCCTGAGCATCTGAAGCAGTCTCGCAAACCGCCGGTCCGGCTTGTACACCGGAATCAAAACATCAACTGTCATGACGCACCTCCCGTATTTCTTTTTGTATCTCAAACCAGGCACCGCCCACAAAGCCTGCTGCCATCACGATCATCAAAATGAGATAGGCAAACGCTGCGCCGAAGATTCCAAGCGCCACCGTAAGCCTCGGTGCCAGAATGGCCGCAAGCACAGTCAGTACTGCGTAAATGCCAAAAATCAGCTTCTGCCTGCGCAGGATCACCAATGCATAATAATATAAATTCAGCACTGCATAAAAGCCGCCGCCCAGCACGATCATGATAAATGCCGGCCACAGCGCCGTCAGCGTTCCGCTGTAGGATTTGCCAAGCAGCCACTCTAAAAGTGCCAGGACCGGTCTGCCAAGCACCACGGTTCCTCCCACCGCCAGCACCGTCAGGCCGCCGATCACCGCCATGATGGTAAGAAGCTTCTTTTTAAAATCAGAAAACCGGTGTTCATTCCAGCAGTCCGTCAGATACGTCAGAAACGGGCGGATGACAAAGCCCGCCGCCAGATTGATGACGGAGGTCGGCATGAAGATCACATTGAAATAGCCGCTGGCCGCATCGCCCAGATGGGCATCTATGGCATATTTTGCAGCGGAAAAAATATAAAAATCCAAAAACACCGATACAAACAAAAGAATAGACGATGCCGTTAAGGAAACGCCCTGCTTTGCGCTCCATCCGTAATCCACCCGCTTCAGTTCTCTTAAAACCACAATGTCAAACAGTACTACACCGGCAATCTGTCCTAGAACCGCTGCCGCGCAGGCGGCAAACAGTCCTGCCCCCGAAATCAGCGTGGCCAGAAATATCCCCACCGACAAAATCGTACGGAAGGTATTGGAGCGTCCGGTCAGGTACAGGCAACCCTGACGCTGGAATTCCGACTCATACACATCAGCAAAACCGTCGATCACCTTGTAGACGATCAGCAGGAAAATAATCTGCGCCTTCTGCCAGGAATAACCGATACACGCCAGATATCCGGCCCCGAGAAGCAGCGCCATGGCGCAGGTCACATACCGGTGATGCAGGTAATCCCCGAACCGGTACTGGTTTGTCCCATCCGTGATGTGGAACGGACGGATTCCAAAGTAGGCCAGAAGAAACATCTGCTGCCCTACGGTACTGAACCCGAAGGAAAAGATGCCTCCCTGCTCCTCCCCCGCAATGCGCAATACCAGAAAGGAAAGCACCATGCTGGCAAAGGCATAGAAGAAGCTTCCTGTCATATTCCAGATCATATTCTCTTTTTCCAGGCTCAGCCCTGTCTTCATGAGAAGGTGCGTCCAGTGTTTCATAGTGATTGTACTCCGTTACGTTTATATTCTCTGGCTGCTTCTGTCACGACGCATGGCTGAACTGTTCCTGAAATTCTGGATCAGAAGAATCGACAGAAGCATCCTCGCCATATACCGCACAGCCACCATCGGCTTTAAATAGCTCTCGCCACCGGCCCGCTCCGCGATGTGCACCGGAATCTCAGCCACCCTTGCTCCCTGCTTTAGCAGGTAAGACACGGTATCCGGCTCCGGTCCATAGTTCAAGTTCAGGGCAAATTCTTTGATCATCTCCCGATCGAACATCCGCATGCCGGAGGTCGGATCGTTGACTGTCACGCCCGTTGTCAGGCGGATGGCCATTTCAATCAGACGACTCCCCAGCATACGCATGGACCAGTCCTTCTTCGCATTCACAAACCGGCTTCCGATAACAATCTCATAGCCCTCTTTCATCTTTTCCATCATAGGCTCAATGAACTCCGGCCGATGCTGCCCGTCACCATCGAACTGGATGGCATATTCATATCCTTTATGGTAAGCATATTTCATTCCTGCCTGAAAGCAGCCTGCAAGGCCCAGATTCACCGGAAGATCCAGCAGGTTGAAACCGTTTTCCCGGCAAATGGCTGCTGTCCGGTCTCTGGAGCCGTCATTGACCACAATATAATCAAACTGCGGATACTTATCCTCCAGCTCCCGTACCACATTCTCGATATTCGCTTCCTCATTATAGGCGGGAATCACGATCAGCACCTTGTTCATTTCGACTTTTCTCCACATTTCAGTATGATATCGCAGATCTCGTCCACTGTTTCCAGGGAAAGATCCGGGTATAACGGCAGTGTCAGCACCTCAGATGCGATCCGCTTTGCCACCGGTGTGTCATCCGAAGAGAACTGTTCCCGGTAACATGCGTAATCGTTGATGCACGGATAGAAATACTTGCGAGCAAAGATGTTGTACTCCTTCAGCGCCGCAAAGATCTCGTCCCGGTCTGCGCCGTAGCCCTCAAATACCACCGGCATGTAAGCATAATTGTAACGCACACCAGCCTTTTCTTTGCAGAGACGGATGCCTTCCACGCCGCCCAGGCGCTCTCGGTAACGCTCTGTCAGAACTTTTCTCTTAGCAATGTCCGCGTCCACATGGCGCAGGTTGCAGAGGCCCATAGCCGCCTGGAACTCATTCATCTTTCCGTTGGCACCCACATACTCCACCTGCTCATAACCGGTAATGCCGAAGTTTTTGAGCTGATACAGCAGATCCTTTAATTCCGGGTCATGAAATGCCACCGCGCCGCCCTCGATGCTGTGAAATACCTTAGTGGCATGGAAGCTGAACATGGAGGCATCGCCAAACTCACCGATACCAACGCCATCAAGCTCCTCACCAAAGGTGTGGGCTGCGTCATAAATGACCTTTAAGCCATGACGGTCCGCAATCTCCTGAATGCGCTTTACATCGCAGGGATTTCCATATACATGGACTGGAACAATTGCGGAGGTCTTCTCCGTGATGAGGCTTTCCAGTTTGTCCACGTCGATGGTATAGTCTTCCTCATTGATATCACAGAATACCGGAGTCAGGCCGTTTCGCACGATAGCGTGGGTGGTGGAGGCAAAGCTGAAGGGAGTCGTGATAACCTCACCGGTCAGCTTCATGGCCTGCAGCGTCAGCTCCAGCGCCATATGGCCGTTGACAAACAGCTCCAGATTCGGCGTTTTTAAGTATGCTTTCAGTTTTTCCTTTAAGGTTTCATGGTATTCGCCCATGTTGGTCAGCCAGGCGCTGTCCCAGATGGGCTTTAACATTTCCACATATTCTTCCAGAGGCGGCAGTGATGAACGGGTCACCATAACCGGCTCTTCATGTCGTTTTATCATCTGTCATTCTCTCCCTTCGCCTGACTTGTGGCATTGCACGGGCTGTCCGTCTGCCCTGCGCCAGCTGCTTTATCCTGGCTGTTCATGGAATACTCTGCGTACCGTCTTGCAATGTACTGCTCGCCGGTCACGGACAGCTCATCCAGTTTTTCTCCGGTAAAGCAGCGTATATGGGCATCTGCCATATCGTAGCCTGCAGCGCCGGAAAATGCCACACCGCCCGCAAACCGCGGATTGCATTCCAGGAAATAATACTCGTTCTTTTCCTGATCTGCCTCGATAAATTCCATATTTACACAGCCCCGGATACCCACCGCTTCCGCAATGTCCCGGCATTGCTGCTCCAGCAGTCCGTTTCGGAATACGCAGACTGAGGTTCCCGCACCGTTTAAGGTGCGCAGAAGCTCCCGCCTCGGCAGGCAGGATATCTGTCCGGTTTCCGGATTTCTCACCACATCCACAGTGATAACATGTCCGTCGATCTTCGGCTGCACCAGATACTGCTGTTTCTGCTCCTCGCTACAGGTATGCAGCAGGAATTCCAGATCCTCTCTGGATTCCAGGATCCGGAGGCCCTGGCTGCTCCGTCCGTCAAAGGGCTTGGCCACCAGCGGATAGGAACATGATATGGTTTCAAGCTCTGCCAGGCGCACACCCGGAATGGTCCGGCAGAGTTTCCGCTCCCGCAGGAACACTTCCATCTTCTCCTTATTCCGGCAAAGGCTGACAGCAGAAGCATCGGAAAGCCAGACCTCTGCGTCCAGCATTTTGAAATCCTCCGCCAGTTCTGTCCTCCACTGCTGGATCACGTCAATTTCCACATCAGTCAGCGGCATCAGCACGCTGGCCTGTTCTTTTTTACAAAGCTCTTTCAGAAAATTCCGATACTGTTCCCGGCCGGTGGCGTAGGGTGCCCTGTAAAACACATCCACATCCCGGGAGTTTACCACCCATTCAGCCGGGTATATATCGCAGCCCACAACCCGCATACCTGCCTTGTGGCAGGCAGAAATCACGTTCTGGGCAGAAAACGACCCGATAGCCGTAACGATCACTGTTTTTTTCATAACCTCATTCTCCATCATTTTTTCAGCCTCTCCTTTACCATGCCTGCCAGAAAGCAGAAGCTTTCCAGGCGGAAGGCTGCCGCCAGCACAATGTATACAAAGGCCCCGCAAACAATCTGCAGTACAAGCTTCAGCCATACCGACATAGACGGAAGCCACGTGCCAAAGACCATGACAGCTCCGCACATCACAACAGATAATGCAGCCGGAGGGGCCACATCCATCCACTGGTGGGCAATGTCATAGCCAAGCAGCTTTTTGTTCGGCGCCGCATTGACAAAGGTGCACACGAAATCCTGAAATGCCTTGATGCACACCATGATAAACACATTGAACTGCATGCCGATGACCAGGGCCAGAATACTCAAAGCCTTCTTCACCAGCTCCAGCTTTAAAAAGATATCGCTGCGTCCCACTGCGTTGATGGCCTGCAGATTCGTGATATGAATCGGCCAGAAGCAGTAGGAAACACACATGATCCGCAAAAATGGTACACAGATCAGCCATTTTTCTCCCAGAAGGGCAAGCACCAGCGTATCCGCCACCGCAAACAGTCCCATGAGCATCGGGATCACCGCAAAGGAACTTAAGCGGATGGCCCGGCGCACCATATCCCGCACCTTATCCCTGTCATCCTGACAGGCAGAAAAAGCCGGAAGCAGCACCGCCTGAATGGCCGCCCCCAGGTTGGTGGCGATCAGCTTCGGAAACTGCTCTCCGCGGTTATAGCTGCCCAACAACTCTTCATTATATATCTTTCCGATCAAAAGTCCATACAGATTATTAAATACCGTATCTAACAGGGAAGCGCAGAGAAGCTTCCATCCAAAGGCAAACATGGTCCGGATCCGGTCAAAGCCGAAGCACAGGCCCGGCTTCCAGGAAACCGTGAGAAACAGCACGATCATCAGGCTGATGTAGTAGCTGATCTGCTGCCATACCATAGCCCACACGCCGAACCCCCGGTACGCCATGAAAATACTGATGACGCCGGAAACAGCCGAAGCCGCCAGGGTGGAAAAAAACAGCCCGCGAAACTCCATGTTCCTGGACACATAGGCCGTCTGCACTGAGATGACTGCCCCCGGAAACAGCACGATACCCAGTACCCGCACAATGGGCTTTAATACCGGGATTGCGTAAAACTCCGCGATAGCCGGCGCCGCCAGATACAGCAACGCATAAAATACCACCGATGCCGCAAGTTCAAAATAGCAGACCGATGAGAAATCCACCTCGTCAGCCTGCTTTTTCTGCACCAGAGCCGTGGAAAAACCGCTCTGGACAAATACATTTGCAATGGTGATAAAGATCATGATGATCCCCACCACACCGTACTCCGCCGGAGTTAACAGCCTGGCTAAAAGGATCGCGATCACAAACTGGATGCCCTGGGCTCCTCCGTTTTCGAGAAGCTTCCAGAACAGTCCGCTTGCCACTTTATTTTTCATTCCTGTTTCGTTACTCATAATGATCTCTTTCGATTTTATTTCTGGTGAAACTGCTTCTGCAGCCACCCATACAGTTTTGGTGCCGAAGTCTCAAACCGGATAAAAAACCTTGTCCTTGCATTCAGTTCCCGGTAAAATTCCCGGTTTTCCTTATTTAATACAGTTTCATAATGTTTGGTGTTCACCCGGGTCAGGAACAGAAGCCGCCGGATGGCATGCTCCACCGTGTTGTGGAACCGGCCTCCGCTGAAAGCATCAAAGCCATGATACATTGCCGTCATGGCCTCCGCATAATCCTGCTGCTTTTTCTCGTAATCCCCCTGCTTCATGAGAGTAGTCCAGGAAGCCGCACCGCCCAGGCGGTACACACACATGGGTTCATCCATGTACCAGGCCCAGCCGCGGTTTGCAGAAAGCAGCTGCAGCGGAATATCCGCGATGGGTGCGTTGTTATAAAATTCCGGCAGCTCCGCTACCATTTCCCGGTAAAACATCAGGGATGCCGTGGGATATCCGGAGGTCTTGTCAATGATCTCCTCCGGAGAGATCATGCGGCTGCCCTTATAGGGACGCATGGCATGCTCCGTCAGTGCCTTTCCCTGCACCTCGATCTTTGCGCTGTGGAAACAAAGAGAACAGCCCGGATTCGCTTCCAGGTAATCCACCTGTTTCTGAAGCTTGTGCATATCGGTCCAGTAGTCGTCCCCTTCACACATGGCAATATACTTTCCTCTGGCCCGCGGAAAATTGAAGGTTCCGCTGACGTTGGTCAGTCCCTTTGAGTACTGGTTTTCCGTTTGCAGGATTGGGAATATCCGGTCCGGATACCGTTCTGCGTACTCACGGATGATCTCTGCCGTTCCATCTGAGGACGCATCATCGTGGATCAGGACCTCATAGGCAAAATCTGTCTGCTGGTTCACAAAGCCCTCCAGCGCGTCCCGGATATAGGAGACCTGATTGTATGTGATACAGCAGACACTGACCATAATGCCGGAGCCTTTGCACTCTGCTTCAAAACCAGGTTCCCTCCTTTTATTTTCCATATCCTTTTTTTCTTCGTGCACCATCATGATCCTGTTTTTTCCTTTTCTTCCCAACTCTGTGACAATTCCCTTACATTTTTATTGCTAATCCCTTTTATTTTACATGATTGCCAATAAATTGTAAATCAGATATGGTCTTTTCACCCTATTTATGATAGATTAACAATGAATGGTATATTTATTATTTTCAGGAGGTTTTTTAACCATGCGTAAACATACAAAAGCAGGATTCGCACTGCTGATGGCTGGCATAATGATGGCCGGATCTGTTACCAGCGCCCTTGCGGCAACAGATGCCACCGCAGCAACCAGCGGCGTCATTGACACTACCAAAAAGACCGAGGTGACCGGTCCGGGAGCTGTCGGTCCGGGAAGCACTGCAGCTTCCACAGAAACCACTTCTGACGGCCACACATTCTCCACGGAAGCTCCCGGTTCCACCACCACGGAAACTTCAGGCGCATCCCAGGCAGAGAACGTGCAGACCACCGCACCGGAATCCGCCCCGGCTTCCGAAGCTTCCCAGGACGTTACGAGCGGCCAGGACAATGCCCTGACCGAGGATCAGGCAAACCAGCTGGAATCTGAGCAGGCTGCCGCTGAGGCTGAAGCAGAAGCCAGCCACACCGGCCCCCTTTCCGTTCCTCTGCGTCAGCCGCGCCTGCAGACTACGGTTCTCTTAAATGACAGCCATAACTGGTCCGGCGCCTTTGTCAACGACCAGCAGATCACAACCGACGGCGTGCCGTTTTCTTCCATTTCCACCTTTCTGGAAAATATTTTCGGAAACGTGCTGTACCGCGCTTATAACTCCTCCACCGGCTGGACCGGCTGGGCATTAAACGGTCAGCAGACGTTCTTTGACGGCAATGCCTGGCATCCGGTTGAGGCCATCCAGTACCGCTTCGCAGGCCCGGTGAATGACCAGTATGACATTTACTATTCTGCCCTGTTAAGCGACGGCACCCAGACCGGATGGGGTAAAAACGGCGAGACCGTAGGTACCATGAACACCGGACTTTACCTGACCGGTTTCCGTCTTGCTTATTTCGCCAAAAATACCGCCAGCGGCCTTGATACCTCCAACACCTTAAAATCTGCCCATGCAGATGGCATCCAGTATGTAGACGGCCAGATGCGCTATATCCACGGCAACGGCGACAGCTACACCGGCTGGGGCTGGCTTGGCAGTGACCGCTACTACTTTAAGGACTCCGTTCCGGTAACCGGCTGGCAGTACATCGACGGCCTGAAATACTACTTCGGAGAAGACGGCAAGATGTGGAGCGATGTCGAATCCCTGCTTGGCAGCGATGGTCCGTATCTCATCAAGATCAACAAGGAAATGAACTGCATGACCATTTACGCGCAGGATGGCGGAAACGGCTACATCATCCCGGTAAAATCCTTCTTGACCTCCGTTGGTGATGATACCCCGGTCGGCACCTTCAAGACTCCGGAAAAATACCGTTGGAGACTGATGATCCATGATGTATACACCCAGTATGCAACCCGTCTCGGTGCAGGACTTCCGATTCTGATCCACTCCATCATCTACGACGCCGCAAACCCGATGACTGTATGGGCAAGCACCTACAACAACATGGGTATCGCCCGTTCCGCAGGCTGCATCCGACTGGTGAGCGGTGACGCAAAATGGGTTTATGACCACTGTGCACTGGGAACTACCGTACAGGTTTACAATTCTTCCGTTGCAGGCCCGTTTGAGCGTCCGACCATTGCAGCAGAGATTCCGTTTGAGCAGACCTGGGATCCGAGTGACCCGAACGTAACCCAGGATATGATCAATGCAGAAACCGCACGGATCCTGGCAAAATTCCAGAATCAGTAAATTTCCTGTAAAAGCACAAAAAAATCCCCCGTGAGCTGCCTGGCAGTTCACGGGGGATTTTTCTGTATCACGTATTCTTAATTTACAGCAGCTTGTCCACTTCTGCCATCAATGCTTTTCCAAGTGCCTCAGACTTCGCGTCTGCGTCCTCTAAGGAAGTTCCCTTAATTCCATAGTAGAACTTGATCTTCGGCTCAGTGCCGGACGGACGGATGCAAAGCCATGCGTTGTCGTTCATGTCGTAATAGAGCACATTGGAGGACGGCAGGCCGGTCGGGGTTACCTCACCGGTAGCCATGTCGCGGATAGTATCGTTCTTGTAGTCTCTTGCGGAAAGTACCTTATACTCGCCGAAACCTTCCGGAGTGTTGTTACGGAAATGCTCCATGATGGACTGGATCTTTGCCAGACCCTCAATGCCGGACAGTCCGATGGACTTGACTGCATCCTTGTAGTAGCCGTATTTTTCATACATTGCTACCATTGCATCCCACAGGGTCATGTTTTTGGTCTTGTAGTATGCTGCAGCCTCGCACAGGGCAACGGTTGCGGAAACCGCGTCTTTATCGCGGGCATAGGTGCCGATCAGGCAGCCGTAGCTCTCTTCCATACCGAACATATAATGACCAACACCGGTGCGCTCCTCTTTTAAGATCTGCTGGCCAATCCACTTAAATCCGGTCAGGCACTCTACCAGCTTGCAGTTGTAGGAAGCTGCCACTGCATCGATCAGGTTGGTGCTGACGATGGATTTCACCACTTCGCCGTCTGCCGGGATTGCATTCTTTGCTGCCTTCTGGCTCAGGACATACTCACACAGCAGGGAACCGGACATGTTACCGGTCAGGGAAATGTACTTGCCGGATCTGGTATCTTTTACATAAACGCCAAGACGGTCTGCATCCGGGTCGGTTGCCAGAACCAGGTCTGCGTTCTTCTCCTCAGCCAGCTTTAAGCCGAGGGCAAACGCCTCTGCTGCCTCCGGGTTCGGATAGCTTACGGTCGGGAAATCGCCATCCGGAAGCTCCTGCTCCGGTACCACATATACATTCTCAAAGCCGATTTCCTTCAGCACTCTGCGTACCGGGATGTTACCGGTTCCATGGAGCGGGGTGTAAACGATGGTGATGTCTTTCTGCATCTTGTCGATGGCATCCTGGTTTACAACCTGTGCTTTTACATGAGCAATATATTTGTCATCAATTTCTTTGCCGATCACTTCATAAAGACCGGCCGCCATAGCATCCTCTGCGCTCATGGTCTTCACGGTGGACAGATCCTCAATGGCCAGAACCTCTTCCGTTACACCCTTGTCATGCGGCGGAGTAAACTGAGCGCCGTCCTCCCAGTATACCTTATAGCCGTTATACTCCGGCGGGTTGTGGCTTGCGGTTACGTTAATGCCGGCAATGCAGCCTAACTCGCGCACTGCAAAGGAGAGCTCCGGAGTCGGACGCAGGGACTCAAACTTATAAGCCTTGATACCGTTTGCTGCCAGGGTGCGTGCTGCCTCATCAGCGAACTCCGGAGACATGTGTCTGGAATCGTAGGCGATAGCAACGCCCTTCTTACTGCCGCCCTGCCTGATGATGTAGTTTGCGAGACCCTGGGTCGCGCGGCGTACCACATAGATGTTCATGCGGTTAATACCGGCGCCGATAATACCGCGCAGTCCTGCGGTACCGAACTCCAGATCCATATAAAAACGTTCTTTAATCTCGTTTTCATCATGCTCAATCGCCTTCAGCTCTGCCTTGGTATCCTCATCGAAATACGGATTGGACAGCCATTCCCGGTAAATCTTCATGTAGTCTTTCATAAAAACACATTCCTCCTGTGCTCCCTCATATTTAAAACTGTTTTAATTATACCGCAATGAGGAAAAAAAAGGAAGATGAACCTGTCTGTGGTACTTATTTTATTCTCGACAGAAATCTCCTTCTTGCCTCCCTTTGCGACTCCAGCGTCTTTAATTTTTCCATATTTTTCTCCGGGATCCAGGCCTTGTTTGCATTGTAATAATAGTTTAACTGCTTCCAGTATTTCTCCGGGTATAAAAACAGAAAATACAGGCAGCGCCGGTCATTACGGCTCATGGGAAGCATGGCATCATAAGCATCCAGCATAGAGCATCCCAGATATTCATCCCAGCCATGCTTCTCCATGACCTTCCGCATAAACCGGTACAGATCGCTCACCTGATGTCCCAGATGCATCTGGCTGAATTCAATGAACACTGCCTCCTGATCTCCCGGTAAAATATGATGCTGATCTAAATCCCCGTGACACAAAAAGAGCCGGTTTCCCGCCTGATTCTGATCCAGCGGCTCCAGCCCCTTTTCTGCCTCCAGAGCCTGGGCGTAATACGCGTCAAAGCTCTGCATGACCTGTAACTCAAATTCTGTTTTTCTGCGTTTTCCCCGGATAAAATTTCTCACCCGCCTCATCTC
Source organism: Ventrimonas sp. (assembly GCF_048380235.1). Classification (NCBI taxonomy): domain Bacteria; kingdom Bacillati; phylum Bacillota; class Clostridia; order Lachnospirales; family Lachnospiraceae; genus Ventrimonas; species Ventrimonas sp. Next base: position 31,431 of record NZ_DBFCCJ010000075.1, read on the forward strand.
CCGGCTGTGGCGCGCCATCTCCTCCGATAAAACCGGTGCAACCGTAGATCCTAAGTTCCATTCCTCCTGCCAGGGAATTTCCTGCAGTCCCCGGTGAAGCTGCGCGATCTGTCTGGCACAAAAAAGGATCTCGCGCCGGTCCCTGAGGCTGCATTCACGCTCCAAAAACCAGCGCTTCAGAATGTATTTTACTCCATCCGGCCCTGCTGTCACCAGACCATCTTCCAGATTTCTCACATAACGGTCTGTCCTGCAGAGCCCCTGCTGTTCCAGCTGTCCCAGCACCGCGTCCTCAAATTCAAGGCGCTTTACTGTTCCCCGGTACTCTTTTAAAAGCCGGGGCCCGTCCGGGTACTCACAGATCCATGCACCCCGTCCGCGCCGGACACCTGTCACCTCTCCCTCGTACTGCTTTAAGACCTCCAGATAGCTGTCATTCACGCTCACCCCTCCACTTCATGCGCGGCGGTCCGGCGCCGCAACTGTTACTCTCCAACCTATGAAAAGATTTCAGGGATTATACATTTCTGCCATAAATTTCCTATCTGTGCATATCTGCAAGAAGCTTCAGCAACGTCTCCTTCTCATTATCCTGCGGCACCTCAAGCACATGCTCCAACAGCTCATGCAGCATGGTCCCCATCTCTTTGCCTGGCTTCACCCCGGCGGCAATGAGATCCTGGCCCTTTACGGCAAGCTCTTTTAAGCTTAAGCAATCGCCGCGTCTGCGGATCAGGGCAACCAGAGCACGAATTTCCGTTCCATAGCCATTTAACTCCATCAGGCTGTCCCAGACCTCCGGCTCCATGCAGCTCATCATACGGCGTACCTCAGCTTCATCGGCCGCAGGGGTTACATCTGCCCAGGTCACCAGGGTCTTTACCCTGGACACCGTTTCATTGTCCAGCTTTAAATCCCGAAGTACCCGCACTGCGTTTTCCGGACTGTTTCCGCAGCGAAGAAAGGCTGCCCAGCGCACATATTTTTCTTTCGGCAGCGCTGCAGATACCCGGGCATTCTGCCAGTCCAGCGCGGCAAAGGCCGGTGACACATAAGTACTGATGCCGGTCTCATAGACTTCGCGGATCTTTCCCGGATGCTCAGAGCAGAGAAGCTTGGTAAGCTCCATCTGGATGCGCTCCTTGCTCACCTTTGCCAGATTCGGCGCGATCACGGAAATTGCTTCAAAGGTTTCTTTTTCAATCTCAAAATCAAGCTGCGCGGAAAAACGGATAGCACGTAAAATGCGCAGTGCATCCTCCGTAAAGCGCTCCATGGCATTACCCACACAGCGGATACGGCGAGCTTTTAAATCTGCCACACCGTCAAAGGCATCCACAATCCCGGTCGCATGGCTGTAGGCCATGGCATTGATGGTGAAATCCCTGCGGCGCAGGTCTTCCAGAAGATCTGAAGTAAATTCCACCTGCTTCGGATGACGTCCATCCTCATACTCGCCGTCAATGCGATATGTCGTCACCTCATAACCGGTGCGATCCATCATGATAGTTACTGTGCCGTGCTGGATGCCGGTGTCGATGGTTCGGCGAAACAGTGCCTTTACCTGTTCCGGCCTTGCGGAAGTAGTAATATCCCAGTCGCCGGGTTTGCGTCCAAGCAGGGTGTCACGCACGCAGCCGCCTACCGCAAAGGCCTCGTAGCCGTGACTGTTTAAGGTATGAATGATCTGCTCCACATGGGCAGGAATCTGCATGCTGTTCATATCGTAAATTCTCTCTTTCCTGTTTGTTCCAACATTTCAGAATCATTATAAAGGTCATCCTAAAAAAAAACAAGAATGACTTCCGGATTTACAAACTGCGCTACAAATTATATAATAGAGCCATTGCAGCAGCTGCGCCTCCCTGCGCAGCTGCCAAAACATGATTCAGAAAGGATTTTTACCATTGATTACAAAGCTCATTGAAACCGTTTATGCCTTTTTATGGGGTGATCTGTTTACCCTTCCGGTCATGGGAAGCTCTGTGGGCATCTCCCTGATGCTTCTGCTGCTCATCCCGGCCGGAGTCTACTTTACCATCCGTACCCGGCTGCTTCCGGTTCGCCTGTTCTCTGACATGATGAAAGCCCTGAAAGAGAAAAAAGAAACGCCGGACAGTCTGTCCTCATTTCAGACGCTCATCATCTCCACTGCCACCCGTGTTGGCATGGGAAATCTGGTAGGCGTCGTAGCTGCAGTTTCCCTGGGTGGTGCCGGTGCCGTATTCTGGATGTGGGTGACTGCCCTTCTCGGTGCTTCTACTGCCTTTGTAGAAGCTGCCCTGGCTCAAAAATACAAAGAACCGGACCCTCTTTACGGCGGCTATCACGGAGGACCGGCTTACTACATTCACCATTTTGTCGAAGCAAAAACCGGAAAAACCCTCAGACATTCCCTGACTGCCTCCCTGTTTGCCATCTCCGGCCTGATCTGCTGGTGCGGCATCAGCCAGGTAATCAGCAATTCCGTAAGCTCTGCTTTTGCCAACGCATTCCGGATTCCGCCCATCGTCACCACGATCCTTCTGGTATTACTGGCTGCAGTCATTGTGCTTCGGAAAAACGCAACCATAAAAGTTCTAGATATTATGGTTCCGATCATGGCGGTTGGTTTTTTCCTGCTTACATTGTTCATCATCCTGGTCAATCTGCCAAAGCTTCCGTCCGTATTCAGCCGTATCTTTTCAGAGGCCTTCGGCATGCGTCAGGCGGTATCCGGCGGTTTCGGAGCTGTTCTTATGAACGGGGTCAAGCGCGGCCTGTTTTCCAATGAAGCCGGTTCCGGCTCCGCTCCCTGCGCGGCTGCCGCCGCCCAGAGCAAAGATCCGGTCCGTACCGGTCTGACCCAGTCGCTTGGTGTTCTGATTGACACCATTGTAATCTGCAGCTGTACTGCCATGATCATGCTGCTGGTTCCGGAAGAGCTGACAAGCGGCCTTACCGGCATGGATCTCTTGCAGACTGCCATGCAGTACCACCTGGGATATGCCGGTGTCATTTTTATTGCAGTGACCCTGGCTTTGTTCAGCTTCTCCACCTTCATCGGCATTCTCTTCTACGCCCGTTCCAATGTGGCATACCTCTTTGGAAACCGCTGGTGTTACCAGACTGCCTACAAGGTGCTGGCTCTTATCATGCTGTTTATCGGTGGTCTTGAACAGTACACGGTTGTCTGGGATCTGGGCGATGTCGGGATCGGACTGATGACGCTGTTTAATATTGCGGTGCTGTATCCGATGTCAAAGGAAGCACTGGAACTATTAAAGCAGTACGAAGAAAACAAAAATCTGTAAGTATGAAAACAAAGGCTCTGTACTCCCTTTCGGAAAGCACAGAGCCTTTTTTGTTTACAACACACCTACAATCCTCAGAGAACACCAGACCAGAAGCAGTGCCATAATTCCATTCATAATTCTGTAATGCTGACCATATAATGTTTTCAGCACATTTCCCGCAAAAGCCCAGAGCAGGTTTCCAAATGCTCCCAGAATCATCAGATAAACAGCAAAGATAAAAAGTACAGGCACTTTGCTTTCATAGGGTAAAATGTATGCAGAAAACATGGTTAGTCCATAGATAATGATCTTGACATTGATCATCTGAAGGAAAAATCCAAGTTTCCAGGTAGGCATCTTCTCCTGGACCTGGTCCGACGGAGGAAGCCTGCGCCAGGTCTGCCAGGCCAGATACAGGATATAAGCGGCGCCCAGATATTTCATGACTGGCTGAATTCCGGGAATAATACTTCCAAGCGTACTGCAAAACAAGCCTGAAAGACACATCAACGTCAGGGAACCGCTCCAGATTCCGGCCATAAAACGCAGATTTCCGCACACGCCATATTTACTGGCATTGGAAAGCAGCAGGATGTTATTGGGGCCCGGCGACCATACGGTAAGAATGGCCGAAAGGGTCATTTCTATAAAAACAGATAGAGACATGGCATCGCTCCTTTAAAATTTTTCTCTGGCAATCCACTCCCGCAGTCCTGCCGCTACGCGCCTTACCAGTCCATGGTCTTTTCCTCCTGCATTCACACCGATTACCACCGGGTTCTTCTGCACAATGGCCGGGAACTGGAAATCGCACTGAGTCTGATCTCCGGCGTGATTGACCGGGATATGCCGCTCATGGCAGAGATGTACAATGTGGTCGTTCACCGCCCGATCACTGGTGGCAGCGATAACAAGGAAAGGCTGTGCCAGTTCTTCCAGATCCTGCGCCCCAAATACATGCTGTCTCCAGACGATTCTACCAGCCTGCGCAAGCTCCTGCACTCCGCTTCCTGCCTCCGGCGCTACCACCATCACCTTTGCGCCAAATTCCGTAAGCACCGTGGCGCGTCGGGCCGCAATGGCTCCGGCGCCCACGATCAGTACCTTTTTATCCTTCAAGTCTATAAACAAGGGAAAGTTCAAAGCATTTCCTCCACATCTGCCCGGATCACTGACGCAATACCTTCCGCCGTGTACTCTACGGCATCCGCATAGACCGGCAGACCAAGCTTCTCCATGGCCTTTGTGGTGGACGGACCTATGGAAATGAGCTTTGCAGTCAGCTTCTTCCGCTGTTCCGGCTCCAGCATCGCCGCCAGCGCCTGGGCAGCAGAGCTGCTGGCCACCGACACATAATCTACTTCACTGATCACACGGTTTAACTCTTCCTGGCGGCGCAGATCTGTCCAGGTCTCATAAAGTCCAATATCATCATAGGAAATTCCGGCCGCTGCCAGCGCCTCCGTCAATACCCGCGATCCGTTTTCCGCACGGAATAATGCCACCTTCTCATCTGGTTTCAAAGTTGGGATCCACTCCGCCGCCAAATCTTCCCCAGAAAACTGCTCCGGCACAAAATCACTCCGGAAGCCATGCCGTAGCAGAATCTCTGCTGTTTTCCGCCCAATTACGGCAAACTTCACCTGCATCAGCCGACGTAGATCGATGCCCTGTTCCCGGAGTAAGGCGAAGAACAGCTCCACACCGTTTCCGCTGGTAAATACGATCCACTGGTAATTGCCAAGCTGCCTTAGCGTCTCAGCAATCCGTTCATTCCAAAGCGGACGTACCTCTATCAGACTTAAAGCCACCATCTCTGCTCCCAGCGGCTGGAAAGCTTCCTCCATCTCCCGTGCAAAAGCCCTGGTGCCCGTAACCATAATCCGTCTTCCGGACAGTACACCCCGCCCAAACCAGGACAGGGTATCCTTTAATTCCACCACCGGACCAATCACGGAAATGGCCGGGGTTCTGAGTCCTGCTTTCTCTGCCGCCTCCGCGATATGCGCCAGATCCGCCCTTACACTTCTCTGCGCCGCAGTCGTTCCCCGCTCCAGCACCGCCGCCGGAGTCTTCGGATCCTTTCCGTTTGCAATAAGGTTGTCTGCAATCTTGTCCAGGTTTTTCAGTCCCATTAGAAAGACCAGCGTTCCCTCTTCCTTTGCAAGGGTCTGGTAATCCAGCGCGGAACTTGTCTTATTGCCATCCTCATGACCGGTGATCACATGGAAAGAGGAGGCCATTCCCCGGTGGGTCACCGGAATTCCGGCATAGGCCGGAACACTGTAGGAGGAAGAAACTCCAGGCACAATCTCAAAGGGGATATCCATTTTCGACAATTCCAGCGCTTCCTCTCCGCCGCGCCCGAAAATAAACGGATCGCCGCCTTTTAAGCGCACCACTGAGTATCCTTCCAGGGCTTTCTTCACCAGAAGGGCTGAGATTTCCTCCTGCTTCATATGGTGGCTTCCGGAGCGCTTCCCCGCGTAGATCAGCTCCGCATCCAGCCGGGCTTCATTCAGAATTGAACCGGAGATCAGGTTATCGTAGACGATCACGTCCGCCCGGCGCACACAGTCCAGTCCTTTCTCTGTAAAGAGTCCTGTGTCTCCCGGACCCGCGCCCACCAGATAGACCGGTTTGCAGCGCACCAGAACTGCCAGGTCGCGGGCCAGCTTCTTCGCACCTGTAAGCAGTGTCATTCGCACAGATTCCGTACTTTCTGCACAGGCTGCTCCTGTAGCCGCAGTCTGCGCCTGCTCCCATTTCCGCTGCTGTTCCGGCAAATCCTTCAAGCTGCCATCCAGTAGCACCGCTTCACTCCGGTACTCCGGATGCACACCGTCCCTTGCATACATCACATGCATGGAAAGCTTGTTTTCTGCCTCATCCAGCCTGCAGTGTGCTCCGCACGGTGCGTTGCAGCCTCCGCCAAGAATAGTCAGAAATTCCCGCTCCGCAGTCAGTTCCGCCTCAGTTTCCACAGAATGAATTGCCCGCATGATCTCGGTCAGCTCGCCCTGACGGATTTCCACTGCCAGAATGCCCTGACCGGCCGCCGGAACAAACTGCTGCATCGGCAGATGTTCAAAATACAGGGGATCTGCAGCTTCTGTCTGCGTTTCCGCCATGCACAGCTTCCCGGACCGCTCCGAACCTGCCCCGGAAGCCAGATTTTCTCCACCAATCCCCAGCCGGTTCAGCCCTGCCGCAGCCAGCAGAATTCCATCATACTGTCCACTCTTCAATTTTTCGAGCCGTGTCTGCACATTTCCGCGAAGAAGCTTTACCTTCACCTGTGGATTCATCTGCCGGATCTGGATCTGGCGGCGCAGAGAACTGGTCCCGATCACACTGCCCGGTATCATGTCCCTGACCGGCGTCCCGTCTGTTGTCACCATCACATCCGACGCATCTTCGCGGGAGAGAACCGCCCCCACTGTCAGACCCTTCGGAAATTCCATCGGCATATCTTTTGCACTGTGAACAGCCAGATCAATCTCGCCCTTTAAAAGCGCGTCCTCCAGTTCCTTGGTAAATACACCCTTTCCGCCAAAGCTGGTCAGGGAACGGTCCAGAATTTTATCGCCCTTTGTGCTCATGGGCACGATTTCGATCTCTAAAAATGGAAAATGTGCCAGAATCACTTCCCGCACAATTTCCGTCTGAACCATTGCCAGCCGGCTCTTTCTTGTTCCGATCCGCAATGTGTTGTTATTCATTTATACTTCCTCACTCAATAATCCTAGCTTCTCCATGGCATACCAGATGCCATCCTGCTCTACGTTTTTTGTCAGGAAACTGGCATAGGGCTCCAGCTCCGGGCTGTGTTTTCCCATGAGTACCGCATTCGGCACATGCTCGAACATGGCAATATCATTGGTACTGTCTCCGAAGACATAGGCATCCTCCAGAGTCAGTCCGTAGGTTTCCAACACCACATCAATGGCTGTAGCTTTGGTAAATCCTTCCGGAACGCACTCGTAAAAGCCCTCCCCCCGGTCGATCACCGCGATATCCAGATCCAGATTCCGGAACAGTCTGGTGCGGTCGCTCTGATCATCTGTCAGAATGCAGAACTTGTTGATTTCGCCGCATACTGATTCCGGCTCCAGCCATTCAATGGTATTTCCGAAATTTTTCCGCAGCTGCTGGCCAAAGGGCATACGCCCGGACTGGCTGCAGTAGTAGCACACCCCCGGACCCTCCAGGAAAATATCTGCGTCGCAGTCTACCGCAAGGCGGGCGATCCGCTGCACCTGCTGCACCGGCATCAGCCGGTTTAACAGGGTTTTTCCCTCAGATTCCACATAGGTGCCGCAGCCGCAGAGCCAGCCGTCCACCTCCGCAATATGGCGGACCTGTCCAATCTCCCCGTACGAGCGCCCGGTGTTGATAAATACCAGATGCCCCAGGGAGCGAGCCAGGGAAAGAGCCTTCTTTGCGCTTTCCGGGACCGTTTTTGTCACCTCGCTGAGCAGCGTACCGTCAATGTCGAAAAACAGGGCTTTTCTTTTACTCACGCCTCATCTCCACGGAAGACGATGGTTCCGGTCTTCTCATCCATGCTCTCTACAATTGCCAGAGATTCCAGACGGATTCCCTTCGAACGAATGATGTCTCCGCCTACCTGGAAGCCTTTCTCGATCACGATGCCTGCGCCCACCAGCTCTGCTCCGGATTCCTCAACCACAGCTGCCAGCCCCTCCAGAGCCTTTCCGTTTGCCAGGAAATCATCGATCAGAAGAACCTTATCACCCTTTCCAAGGAACTCTTTGGAGACGATGATGTCATAAACACGTCCATGAGTATAGGACTCTACCTTGCTGGTATAAACATCGCCCGCAATATTTTTGGTCTGGGTTTTCTTTGCAAATACAACCGGCACATGGAACTGCTGTGCCACGACACAGGCAATGCCGATCCCGGATGCCTCGATCGTGAGGATCTTGTTGATCTCGCAGTCTGCGAATCTGCGTTTGAACTCCTTACCGATCTCCACAAAAAGATCGGTGTCCATCTGGTGGTTCAAAAAACTATCTACCTTTAATACGTTTCCTGCTTTGATCTTTCCGTCCTTCCGAATTCTGTCCTTTAAGAGCTGCATCTGGATATCCCCCTTATATTTTCTGGTATTTTATGTTTGGATTCTGTATTTATTTTACAACGGCATTTTTGCCGATGAATTCAACTACTTTGTAGATCATAGCAGTCTCATCTACCATGTCAGCGCCATAAGTGTCCTGCAGAGTCTTTACGTCAGTACCATAGCGCTCTGCAAGGCTCTCACGATCTGCGTCATCCACGGTAAAGCCCTCTTTTTCTGCTACCGCAGCGATCAGAAGCTGCTGTTTAATGGCATTTTCCGCTGCAGTATGTAAGGTTGCCTTGAATTCATCCTCTGTCTGGCCCATCATCTCTGCGTAGCTTTCCATGGTGAAGCCATAAGAGGAGAACATATTCTCATAATAGCTTACCTGGTTGTTATACTGCTGCTCCACTGCAGCCTCATTTAAGCTGTATTCGGAGTTGTCCATAGCTGCCGCAAATGCGTCATCCTCAACCTGCTGTGCCGCGCTCTGCTCCTTCTCCTTCTGAAGAGTTTCCATGGTATCTGCCTTAAACTCATCTACCGTAGAGAAATCAGAAACGCGCTGTACAAATGCGTCATCTAATACCGCATTTTTCTTCTCCTCAATCTTGTTTACGGTTACATCAAACACAACGGCCTGTCCGGCAAGATCTGCATTGGCATAGTCCTCCGGGAAGGTCAGGTTCAGACTGCGCTCCTCACCTGTATTTGCTCCGATCAGCCCATCCTCAAATCCGTCAATGAACACGCCGGAACCAAGCTCCAGATCATAACCCTCTGCGGTGCCGCCATCAAAAGCCTCACCATCCTTCATTCCAACATAGTCAATGTTGACCGTGTCGCCCTTCTGGGCCGGACGGTCTGTAATCTCGGTCACCTCCGGATTCGCCTTCAGAATGCTTGCGATCCGCTGATCAAGATCTGCCTCTGTCACCGTGGTATCCTGTTTGGTAACCTCAACACCTTTGTACTGGCCAAGGTTTGTCACTTCCCCTTTATCGGTGATCTCTGCCTGAGTCTCACTTGCAGCGGTGGTGGTCTCCTCCGCTGTATCTGACTTTTTGCCGCATCCTGATGCCAGCATTACGGCTGCCGCGCAGCAAAGGGTCAGTCTCACATATTTTTTCATAATATCTTCCTCATTTTGTCTTTCTATATTTCTATATGTTATAGCATATTGTGGCCGTTAAAAAAAGCATTTCACGACAATTTCATAAATTTTTCAGGTCTCGTTCATTATTTGTAAAATGCACAGAAGGCTTTGTATGTATTGTACACATCCAGCTTGGAGGAAAGCTCAAACGGAGCATGCATGGAAAGGATCGGTACACCAAGATCTACTACATCGATGTCCATATGTGCTACATACTTGGCAATAGTTCCACCGCCGCCCTGGTCTACCGCACCAAGCTCACCGGCTTGCCAGTACACGCCATTCTCTTCCATAATTCCGATCACCTTCGCCATGGTCTCTGCGCTTGCATCGTTGGACGCAGATTTGCCGCGGGCACCGGTGTATTTGGTCAGTACGCAGCCTTTATTGATGTAGCAGGAGTTGTTTGCCTCAAACACATCCCCGAAGGTTGGATCATAGGCTGCGTTTACATCAGAGGAAAGGCACAGTGTATGCTGGCAGAGATCCTTGACATCCGCACCCTGCATCTGGGCCAGACGCTCCAGATAATGCTTTAAGAAATCCGAATTCATACCGGTGTTGCCCTCGGAACCGATCTCTTCTTTATCTACCAGAGCCGTCACGGTGGTGTATTCCGGAGCTTTTGCCTGTATCTCAGCCATCATGGCCGTATAGGCACAGATGCGGTCGTCCTGCCCGTAAGCGCCGATCATGCTGCGGTCCAGTCCGACATCCACTGCCTTTTGTGCCGGAACCATCTCGATCTCTGCACGGTAAAAGTCTGCCTCGGTAATACCGTATTTCTCGTTCAGCAGCTTTAACGCCATCAGCTTCACCGGTTCTTTTACGCTGTCATCCACAAACGGAACAGAACCGATGATGACATTCAGCTCCTCGCCCTTTAATCCCTCACTCAGCTTTCTCTCATTCTGCTTTGCAGCCAGATGCGGAAGAAGGTCGCTGACACAGAAGACCGGATCACCATCCTGTTCGCCGATGGAAATCTTTACACTTTCACCATTCTTCTTAATGACCACACCGTGCATGGCAAGCGGTGTGGTACCCCACTGGTATTTGCGGATACCGCCGTAATAGTGGGTCTTAAAGTATGCCATATCGTTTTTTTCATAAACCGGATTCGGTTTTAAATCCAGGCGCGGGGAGTCGATGTGCGCGCCGTTGATGCGCACGCCTTCCTTCAGCGGCTTCTGGCCGAAGGTGGTCATGATGATGGCTTTCTTCCGGTTCACAAAATACACCTTATCGCCCGGCTGATACTGTTTTGTAAAATCGACTGCTGTGTAGCCAGCTGCCTCCAGGCGCTTTACGGCCGCCTCCACGCACTCCCGCTCTGTTTTTCCTTCATTTAAAAATGCCTTGTATCCCTCACAGAATGCAGCCGCCTCTTCAATCTGCCCAGGGGCTTCCTTCCCGATATGCGGAAAGCAAAATGTCAGCTGCTCTTCCAGCAGTCTGCCTGCTGTTTTCTCCTTCTCACTCATGCTTATTCTCCTTCTGCGCTCCTGCCGGCTTCCGGCAGAACGCCCTTTTTCTATTGTATCTGACTATGAAACGATTCCGTTCTCATCGGCATTCAGCACCAGGGTAAACGGTCCGTCATTAAACAGCTCTACCTTCATATCTGCGCCAAAGCTTCCATGCTCCACTTTCGGAACATACTGCTTACAGCGCTCTACAAAGTATTCATAAAGCCTGTTCGCCTTATCCGGTGCTCCCGCCCTGACAAAGCTCGGCCGGTTGCCCTTATGACAGTCTGCGTACAGAGTAAACTGGCTCACCACCAGAAGTTCCCCGCCCACATCCGTCAGAGACAGATTGGTCTTTCCGTTCTCATCTGCAAAGATCCGCAGCTTGCAGATCTTGTCTGCCATCTTGTCTGCCACGGTCTCATTATCTTCATCTGAAACGCCAAGCAGGATCAGAAAGCCATTGCCGATGGCTCCGATAACCTCACCGTCTACTTTGACACTGGCCTGTGTCACTCTCTGTAAAACTACACGCATGGTTGTATCTCCTGTAACTCTCTTATTTTATCGAAGCACCAGCTTCAGATATTCAAACAGCGACTCCGTTGCCTCCTCACGGTAAACGATCTCCCGCGCCAGGACCGGCCGGTCGGTGATGATCCCGTCCACTCCGAGAAGTGTCAGCCGCTCCAGTTCACTTTTGCTGTTCACGGTCCAGGCATAGACAGCTTTACCCTGTTCATGAGCATTCTGCATCAGCGCAGACGTCACAAAGCCGGAGCGGATACTGATGAAATCTATATCCTCGCTGGAATAAAAATTTCCGTAAGCCGCAGATATGATATATCCGGTACGCACCTCCGGCAGAACCGCTTTGACCCGCCTCAGGTACGGAAGGTTTGTGGAAGTTACCACACACTGATTCTCCATTCCATAGGCCTTGATCATCTCTGCAGTCTTCTCCGGCAGTTCACTGTTTTTTCCAACGTATTTGATCTCGATATTTAAACCGATTTTCTGGCTGCATAGCTCCAGCACCTCGCTGAGAGCCGGAATCCGCGTTCCCTCATAGCTTTTGGAAAACCAGGAGCCCACGTCCAGCTGTTCCAGTTGTGCAAAGGTCATGGATGCAATCGAACGGTTTACACCTGCTACCCGCTTTAAGCTGGCATCATGCCCCAGCACGATCACACCGTCAGAAGTCATCTGAACATCGATCTCAACACTGTCCGCCATCTCTTCCATGGCCTTCTCAATAGCCGGGATTGTGTTTTCCGGCGCAGTCACGGAGCTGCCGCGGTGTGCCGTGATCTCAGTCTCGATCAGGAGCTCCTCTGAAAGCTCGGAACCATTGCGGACCAGGTCATAAATATAAAACAGTCCAACACCGAGCAGCGCTGCCAGCACCACTGCCATCGTCTTGCGGTTTATGCTTCCCCTGGCCGGATAACCGAAATCCCAGCGCTCTGCATGAAATCTGCGGTTCCCGTACTGGTAATACGCCACGGAAAGCGCAGCAAATACCATCACAAATGTCAGCATGGAGGCCAGATAAATGATGCCGGTCTCCAGACGGTCCGCCGCTGAAAGCAGCACGGCCATCGCCAGGCTTTGTCTGGAAAAATATACCACACAGACCGCCGCCACGCACACCGAAACTGCATAAACAGCCGAAGCCAGCAGGATAACCGCCAGTTCCCAGAACATGGCAAGAGAAGCAATCCTCCATTTACGTTTATGGGTCATCTGCCAGCTGCGCACCACGCCGCTGTGGAAATGCTTCTGTTCGATCATGCAGCCATACACGGTCAGTGACCGTGGGATCACTGCCAGAATCCCGAAGATCAGCAGGATGATCAGAAAGGTCACTGCCACCGGCTGTTTCTTCAATTCCTGAAAAATGAAATTGGCCGGTTTATAACGGACTATGGTTCTCAGGATAAAGGGCAGATGGATCAGCAGATACTGGGCTGCCAGAAACAGCGGCAGCTGCCAGTTACGTTTTTCCATCTCATCCTTCATTTTCTGAAGACCGCCCCAGAGGATATGCAAAGGGGTCAGCTTCTGATAATAGGCTGACCCCTGAAATGCCGTAACCAGTCCGGCTGTCTCCAGTGACAGGATCAGGATCCCGACAAACGCCGCTGCTGCAAAGGCAAGCAGCGTTACCGGCTGTATCAGAAAATTCCCGATATTAGCCGGTGTCAGATAGCTGTACCCTGCTGCCCGCAACGCCAGCCGGATCCCGCGGCTGACAAGCCGCATATAAACCGGTGTCGTGATTCCACGGTATAAAAATTCGAACAAAAGAATATTTTTCCAGTTTTGCCGTATGATCTGCCAGGTATCTTTTGTCAGTATCTTCATAAATTACTCTTTCGGTTCCAGTTCATCCTCCTGGGCCTTTCGGGTCTCCAGGATTGACTGATTCAAAGAAAACATCTTTGCGTCCAGCATATCTACCATATCGGCGCATGCCTTCAGTTCAGCCTGCAGAGAGTCCGGACCGCTTCCTTCAAACTTATAATAGATCTTATGCTCCAGGCTGGCCCAGAAATCCTGCGCAATAGTTCGGATCTGGATCTCCACCTTGGTTTCTACCGGACCCTCCGTCAGGTAAATGGGAATGGTCACCACCATATGATAGCTCTTATAGCCATTTGGCTTTGGCTTACGGATATAGTCCTTCACATAGAGGACCGTAACATCCTTCTGGCGTGCGATCATATCCGCAATCTGGTAAATGTCCTGGTTAAAGGAACAGATGATGCGGATGCCTGCAATGTCGCTGAGCTTTTCTACCATGTTTTCTATGGTCACCTCATAGCCATTGCGCTTCATTTTCTTGACGATGCTGTCCGGGGTCTTCACCCTGGATTTGATGTGTTCAATGGGCGTGTGCCCATACATATGAATGAACTCTTCGTTTAAGATCTCGATTTTTGTATTGATTGCCTTCAGTGCTGATTCATACAGAAACATCACAGAATTCCACTGATCCAGCTGACTGTAGGCATTTGGGATATATACCAATATCTATCCCTCCTTTGATTACCATATACAGTAACGATTGATGCACTTCAGCCGGATGAAAATTTCTAGAACTTCAGGCCCTTCAGCAGTGCTCCCAGTCCGGTGGTTGCTTCACCGGTCTCTTTGTACTCAAATTTCTCAACCGGCTCTTCCGGTTCTCCCTCTGCGGTCAGTGCCTTCATGCTGAGGCTGATCTTACCGTCTTTGACGCCGGTGACCTTTACCGTCACGTTCTGGCCCTCTTTTAATACAACACCCGGATGCTTGATACGCTGATTGCTGATCTGTGATACATGCAGGAGTCCGCTTAAACCATTTTCCAGATTTACGAATGCGCCGTAATCCTTTAAGCTGTCTACCGTACCATTCACAACAGAGCCAACCTCAACAGCGGCCAGCTTCTCAGCACGCTCAGCAGCCTTCTTCTCCTGAAGGACGGCTCTTGCGGAGAGAACCAGTCTCTTCTTCTCCATGTCAACGGTGATCGGAACCACCTCCAGATGCTGGCCGACCAGATCCTCCAGCTTCTCGATGTAATGATCTGCTGCCTGGGATGCAGGGATAAAGCCCTGAATATCATCAACATAGGCGACCAGACCGCCCTTAACTGCCTCTTTTACCTTTACCTTTAAAACGGTCTTGTCTTCCATCTGTTGTGCAAGCTCTGCCCACTTCTCAGCATCCGGACCTTCCTGATCCTGATATGCGTTATTGCGGCGTGCGTCATATTCCTTATAAGATGCTTCCAGCTCGCTGGCAAAATCTTCCATTGTTTCTTTTACTTCACTCATAATGTTTACTCCTTTTCCCGTTCCGGCATGGAACGATTCCATAATAATAACTTTACCATATTTCCTGCGAATTTGCTATAGATTTGCTATAGTTTTCTGGTTTTTGGCCGGAAAGCGTGTTATAATTCTATTAGTTTGTACACGATATTTTTATCAGGAGAAATGACTATGATCCACGATATTTTAGATCTTCATACCCATACGATCATGAGCGGTCACGCCTACAACACCATGCAGGAGATGATCCGTTCCGCTTCCGAAAAGGGAGTAAGGCTCCTTGGCATAACCGAGCATGCCCCCCGCATTCCCGGCGCCTGCCATCCGTTTTATTTCATCAATTTCAGGGTTGTTCCCCGGGAACAGTTCGGAGTAAAGCTGATGCTTGGCTGTGAGCTGAACATCATCGACTACAAAGGCAATGTCGACCTTGAGCCGCGCTATCTTGCCGGCCTGGACTATGCAGTTGCCAGCATCCATGAACCCTGCTATGACAGCGGGACCACAGCACAGAACACAGCTGCCTATCTCGGCGTTATGAAGAATCCTGCGGTCCAGATCATCGGCCACCCGGATGACGGCCGCTTCCCCATTGACTACGAAACCCTAGTCTGCGCCGCAAAAGAGCACCATGTGCTTCTTGAGGTCAATTCCAGCTCCCTGCACCCGGAATGCCATCGTTTAAATGCACGAGAGAATTATATCACGATGCTGGAGCTGTGCCACAGGTACAAGGTGTCTGTCATTATGGACAGTGACGCGCACAGCGATGCCGACGTTGGAAACCACACCCGCGCACAGGCACTTTTAGATGAGATTGGTTTCCCGGAGGAGCTGGTCGTAAACACCTCCATTGAAAAAGCTGCGGAGTATATCCCGTATTTACATAAACCACTCTATCTGGGAGGTCAGGCACATGATTAACTTTTTAAACCTGGAATATTTTCTGGTAGCCGCCGAAGAGCTGAACTTTACCAAGGCTGCCAAAAAGCTGTTCATTTCCCAGCAATCCTTAAGCAACCATATCTCCAATATGGAAAAAGAATTCGATGTCATCCTCTTCAACCGCACCACGCCCCTGACCCTGACCTATGCCGGTCAGGCACTGAAGGCTAAGGCCAGACAAATGCTGGAGCTGCGGGACGAGACCTACCGCGAGCTTTCCGATATCAAGGACTTCTCTGTGGGTCAGCTCACCCTGGGGCTTTCCCACACCAGAGGTCGCGTCATCCTGCCGGAAATCCTGCCGGTCTTTAAGGACCGCTTTCCGAATATCGACCTGAAGCTGGTGGAGGGCAATTCCTCCGAGCTGGCAAATGACCTGCTCCACGGAAATATTGACCTGATCATTGACATGCTTCCCTTTAAAGTAGAAAATGTCGAAACCGTACCAATCTGTGAAGAGGAAATCCTGCTGGCTGTTCCTGACATTGTGCTGGAGCATGCGTTCCCGGGCCGCTTAAAGGAGATAAAACAACAGCTTTCAGAACACACGGACTTAAAGCTTCTGGCCGGCTGCCCATTTCTTCTGATCAACAAGGGAAACCGCGTCCGTACTATCGCAGACGAAATGTTCGAAGAAGCACAGATCACGCCGAATATCGTGCTGGAAACCGAGAATATCCAGACGGTGCTGGCCCTGGCTGAAAAAGGCATGGGCATCACCTTCTATCCACGCATGTTCATCTCCGGACAGGCTGAGATCGAGGAACTGAAAAACGGACAGGGTCCGTTAAACTTCTATTCCCTGGATCATCCAAAGGCTCACGGCGTTCTGGCCATCGGTTACCACAAGGGTCATTATATGTCACAGGCTACCAAAGAATTCATACAAACGGCAAAGAAAATGATATAAAATTTTTATAGCAAATGCGGAGAAAAGGATTGACATCCTGCTCCGCATTTGCTATAATTCAATCATAGTAATTATTACTATTATTTATTGATGAAAAGGAGCTGCCATGAAGACATTAAAATACAGTCGTCAGAGGGAATCCATCAAAGCAAGTCTTATGAGCCGCAAGGATCATCCGACCGCAGACGCCGTATACGCAAGCATTCGCGAGGAGTTCCCAAACATCAGTCTCGGTACGGTTTACCGAAACTTAAACCTTCTTGTAGAACTGGGAGAGGCACAGAAGCTCGCCTTTGGAGATGGAAAGGACCACTTTGACGCAGATACCAGCCTGCATTACCACTTTGTATGCAGAAGCTGCGGTGCTGTCACAGACCTTCCCATGGAACCGCTTGCCGACATCGACCAGAAAGCACAGAGCTGTACCGCAGACCAGATTGAAGACCACACTGTCTTCTTTTTCGGACGCTGCGCGAACTGCTTTCAGAAGGAAGGCCATTAAGTATCACACAGGTTACACAGAGCATCACGGACAGATACCGGCAGGTCAGTACCGGTATCCGGGCCAAAACCATATCAAATATTCACATGTAAAGGAGAAAAGTCATGAAGAAATGGGTTTGTACAGTATGTGGTTATGTTTACGAGGGAGACGCTGCACCGGAATTCTGCCCGGTATGTAAGGCACCTGCTTCCAAGTTTAAAGAGCAGGAAGGCGAAATGGTATGGGCTGCAGAGCACGTTGTAGGCGTTGCTCAGGGCGTCAGCGAAGATATCCTGGCAGATTTAAGAGCAAACTTCGAGGGTGAGTGCTCCGAGGTAGGTATGTACCTGGCTATGGCAAGAGTTGCTCACAGAGAGGGCTATCCGGAGATCGGCCTTTACTGGGAGAAGGCAGCTTACGAAGAGGCTGAGCACGCTGCAAAGTTTGCAGAGCTGTTAGGTGAGGTTGTTACCGACTCCACCAAGAAGAACCTGGAGATGAGAGTTGCCGCAGAGCACGGTGCAACCGAGGGTAAATTTGACCTGGCTAAGCGCGCAAAAGCAGCAAATCTCGACGCAATCCATGATACCGTTCATGAAATGGCAAGAGACGAGGCAAGACACGGCAAGGCATTTGAGGGCCTGTTAAAGAGATACTTCGGTTAATTGCCTGATTTCCAAATAGCAATTAGACGGAACTAATAAAGGTCCGGAAGAGAATGAGACCGCCTTCCTCTATTTTCACATATCGTTGTTTGCTTGCTCTCACAACACGCGTTCGCCTGCATCGGACTACATCCGCTGCATTCGTACACGTGTGTTCAAGATGCAAACACCTGATATGCTGAAAATCCCGGAAAGC